>DATIPS010000056.1 GCA_035471805.1 Acidimicrobiia bacterium
GAGTGACGGACTCAGCCCGAACTCGTCGAGAAACGCCACCCGGGCATCTTGAAGGACGCTCAGAGCATCAACCCGCCGGCCACTCCGGTAGAGCGCCAGCACCAGCTGGGATATCAAACGTTCTCTGAACGGATGGGTGGAAACAAGCTGCTCCAGTTCGGCCACGAGAGTCGAATGCCTGCCGAGGCGCAGTTCGGCATCAAGACAGTCCTCGAGAGCGGCGACTTTCAACTCTTCGAGCCTCACAACCTCACTGTGCAACGTCGGGCAAGAGTCGAGGCCCGCATAGGGCTCCCCTCTCCACAGCGACAGGGCAGACCGGTAAGAAGCGACCCCACCCGCCGGATCGGCTTCAACGGCCGTTCGAGCGGATTCCACGAGGCTCTCGAACCGCAGGACGTCGAAGTTGCCGGGCGTTACGTCGATACGGTAGGCCGCCCCCTCTCGCACGATGATGTCACCGAGGCTCGCCCGAATGTTCGAAAGGTAGCTCTGCAAAGTTCCGCGTGCCGACGCAGGGGGATCAGCATCCCAAACCCCGTCGATGAGGCGATCAACGCCGACACTGGAACCGGCGGCCTCCAGGAGCAGCGCGAGAACGAGTTGCTGCTTCGGACCGCCGATATGACCGGTGTCTCCTTGGTTGGTGATTACCAGGGGTCCGAGAGCCAGAACCGCGGGCCCTTCCGGCGGCCACGCATGCCTTCTGGCACCGGCCATCTCCCGGCGCAAGCGAATCACGAGCCCGTTCCCCGGTCGGTTGAGGGCGTCGACGTGCGGCCGAGTTCCGGCGGCAGAGCTGCGAGCGTCATCTATCCCCCTCGCTTCACCTATCCGCAGTATGCCCGACACAAAGCTTGCCGACCAGGGTATTTCGCTCTTGGACCCGGTTCGAACCTTGTTTAAAGGGAACTCCAAGCAAACTCCAAGGTTCGTGCGCGATAATTGTGTTGCCTGCCCCGTCGCAGGCAGCCGACGCCGATCTGGGATCGGAAGAGGGATTTAGGGGGCCGAAATGTTGCCCGACTATCTGGGCGCCATGGCCGTTCGCGAGGAACGGCTGGCGGCCAACGAGCGAGCCATCGGGGGCCATCAGAGCCCGGGGAGGCATTCGCTCATCGAACAACTCGATCTGCGGGCCGAAGCGAAGCTGCATGAGTTGGCCGAGCGCCGACGCAATCGCGAAATGCATCACTGGCACTGGCCGCATCCGCTGGCGCACCGCTGAACGCGTGCCACTCCGCCGGATTTCTCGGCAATGCTGATGCGCGTGGAGAACGCCAGCATTGCTGAGAAACCTCCGTTGTTTTCTCGGCAATGCTGATGCGCGTGGGGAACACCAGCATTGCTGAGAAACTCGTCCGATGGCATCCCATTCCCGACATTTGGCCCTGTTGACCCGGCGCTGCACTCAAATAGCGTTACCGGGTAGCTTGAAGCTCTTGGCAACCTGGCACGAGAGGGGCAGAGAATGGCCATCGCCCACCAGTTCGCCTATCACAAGGCTGCCACGCTCGACGAGGCAGTTGAGGTCCTCACCCGGGCCGGACCGACCGCGCGCGTTTTGGCCGGCGGTACCGATCTGGTCCCATGGATGCGCGACGACGCCGTCCACCCCGAAACCGTCGTGGACATCAAGGCCATCGACGCGCTCGACGAGATCTCCCTCGAAGGCAACCATCTCTACCTCGGACCGCTGGTGACGTTCTCGGATCTGCTCACGTCCGAACTCGTCGCCGGCCACCTCCCGATCCTTCGCGAGATGGCGGACACCGTTGCCTCCCCGGGCATCCGCAACCGGGCAACCGTCGCCGGGAACATCTGCTCGGCCGTTCCGTCCTGCGACGCCGGCCCAACGCTGCTCGTACTCGAAGCCTCCGTGGCGGTGCTGGGCCCGAACGGAGCACGGACCGTTCCCATCGAGGAGTGGTTCGTCGGCCCGCGCCGAACCGCTCTCGAACAGGGCGAGATCGTCACGGGCTTGTCGATTCCGATCCCGGACCGGCCGCACGGCGCCATCTACCTCAAACTGCAGCGCTACGAAGGTGAGGATCTCTCCCAGGCCGGGGTCACGGTCCTGGTCACCGGCGACAACGTCTTCCGGATCGCCTTCGGCGCGGTCGGGCCCGTCCCTTCCCGGGCCCGGGCGATTGAGCAGTTGCTGGCCGGAAAGGTCCTGTCGGACGAACTGGTCGCGGCGGCCCAACACCTGGTTCCCGGGGCCATATCACCGATCACCGACATGCGGGCCACCAAGGAGTACCGGGCTCGCATATGTGAGGTGATGCTCGACAGGGGCCTGCGCGCAGCCGTTGCGAGGCGTGACGGAAACGGTCCTGCCTACGGGACACGGCTGATCTAGGGGGATGAGATGAAACTACCCATCAATGTGACCGTGAACGGCGAGGCCTGGCCGCTCGACGTCGAACCCAACGACATCCTGCTCGACGTTCTCCGCAGCCGGGTCGGGGCCAAGGGAGCCAAGATCGGCTGCGAGCGCGGCGACTGCGGAACGTGCACCATCCTGCTCGACGGCCGGAGCGTCCGGTCGTGCCTGGTGCTCGCCGTCGAAGCAGACGGACACGAGATCACGACAGTCGAAGGGATACCGGACAACGGCGTCCTGAGCGCCCTCCAGGATCTGTTCATCAGCCACAACTCGTTCCAGTGCGGGTTCTGTGCGCCCGGCATCGTGCTGGGCGCCCACGAACTCCTTCGCGACAACCCGAATCCCTCCCGCCACGACGTCCAGCATGCGCTGGCCGGCAACCTCTGCCGGTGCACAGGGTACGAGCCGATCATCGATGCCGTCCTTGCCGCGGCCGGGGAGGATCAGTCGTGACCGTCACCCGCCAACCTTTCGAGGCAGCAGTCCCCGACGACGAACTCACCTACGTCGGGACATCTCCCCCCCGAATCGACGGGCTGGACAAGGTGAGCGGCGCGGCCCGCTACGTCGATGACCTCGACTTCGGTCCCGATCTCCTCTTCGCAGCGGTGGTGGAGACGCCGCACGCCCACGCCATCATCAAGCGGATCGACACCAGCAGGGCCGAAGCCCTCCCCGGGGTCGTCAAGGTGGTCACCGGAGCCGACTTCCCGTTCGGCTTCGGGCTCTACATGAAGGACCGCTACGTCTTCGCACAGGACCGGGTCCGGTTCGTCGGTGAACAGGTGGCCGCGGTGGTGGCCAGGGACGAAGGAACCGCCAAGCGGGCCGTGCAACTGGTCGACGTGGAGTACGAGGTGCTCGAGCCGGTGTTTGATCCGGTGTTCGCCGCCTCGGAGGACGCGCCGCTCCTCCATCCGGAGTTGAAGAACTACCCGCACGTGCCCTGGTTCTTCCCCCACAACGACACCAACATCGCCCACTGGCGCAAGACCCGCAAGGGCGACGTCGAGGCGGCCTTCGCGGAGGCCGACCTCGTGTTCGAGGACACCTACACCGTTCCCCGCTTCGCACATTGCGCGATCGAACCGCACGCGGTCGTTTCCTTGTACGACCGCGCCGGCCGCCTCACGATGTGGTCGGCCTCCCAGTCCCCTTACACGCAGCGCCACGTCATTGCTGAAGCGCTGGAGCCGCTCGGTCTCAGCCACCAGCAGATCCGCGTGATCACGCCCTATGTCGGAGGAGGCTTCGGAGGCAAGGCCGGAGTGTCGATGGAGATCATGGGGGCGGCACTGGCGACCGCCGTGCAGGGCCACCCGGTGAAGCTGCGGTTCTCCCGCGAGCAGGAGTTCTACAACACCTACCAGCGGCAGGGACTCGAGGCACGGATCAAGATCGGCGTGACGAACGACGGAACGATCACCGCCATCGAGCATACGATGCACTGGGATGCCGGCGCCTACGTCGAATACGGTGCCAACGTGGTCAACGCCGCCGGGTTGTCGGCCACCGGGCCCTACCGGGTGCCGAACGTCAAGATCGACTCACTGTGCGTCTACACGAACCTGCCCCCCGGTGGTCCGTACCGGGGCTTCGGCTACTCCGAGTTCAACTTCGGGCTCGAGTCGCACATCGACCGCATCGCGCACCGGTTGGGCATGGACCCGGTCGAGTTCCGCCGCAAGAACGCCATCGTCGAGGGGGACACCCTCTCCTACGGCGAGAAGATGAACCCCTCCGGTCTGCTCGAGTGCATCGACAAGGTGGCCGACGCGATCGATTGGGGCACCGAAGAGACGTCCGATGACCCGAACAAGGTGGTCGGAAAGGGCGTCGCCCTCATGTGGAAGGCACCGGCGATGCCGCCGAACGCTTCGTCGTCTTCGTTCCTGAAGTTCAACGAGGACGGTTCGATCAACGTGACCGTGTCCGGGATGGAGCTCGGGCAGGGCTATCTGACGGTCATGGCCCAGATCGTCGGTGAGGTGCTGGCGGTGCCGCCGGAGAAGATCCGGGTCGAGACGCCCGACACCGACCGGAACCCGTACGAGTGGCAGACGGTTGCCTCCCATGTGACGTGGGGTTGCGGCCAAGCCGTCGAGGCCGCCGCGATAGAGGCCCGCGAGAAGATCTTCGAGGTAGTCCACCGGGTTCACGGCTACGAGGAGGACTCGCTGTTCCTCAGCAGGGAGGCCGTGCGCTGCACGACCGACCCGGACTTCGAACTGCCGCTGCGGGATTTCGTGATCGCCGGTATCGAGACCGAGGACGGTTCCTACCGCGGTGGTCCGATCGTCGGTTCGGGAATGTTCATGCCCGAGTTCACTTCGGCCAGGAGCGATCCCGAGACCAGCCAGGGCGGTCACCCGAACGTCCACTACACGGTCGGCGCCGCCGGTGTCGTGCTCGAGGTCGACCGCCAGACCGGCAAGATGCACGTCCTCCGCACGGCCCTGGCGGTGGATGCAGGCAAGGCCATCAACCCCGACCTCGTGCGGGGCCAGATCGTCGGCGGCCTGGTCCAGGGTCTCGCCACCGTCCTGTACGAAGACATGCGGTACGACGAGGACGGCCGCCTGCTCAACCCGAACTTCACCGACTACAAGATCCCGACTTCGCTGGACATCCCCGACGAGATCATCCCGATCATCGTCGAGGTCCCCCAGCCGGACGGCCCGTTCGGGGCGCGGGGAGTCGGCGAGCACACGATGATCCCGGCAGCTCCGATGATCGCCAACGCGGTCGAGGACGCCTTGGGAATCCGGATCAAGTCAATGCCCGTCACCGCCGAGAAGGTGGCGCTGTCCCTCTGGGAAGGAGAAAACTGATGTCCGTCGACCTCGAGAAGATCCTCCGTCCGGTGGATCACCCCATGCCCCCGTTCCCGGCCAAGTACATGACGCTGGCCAGCGGGGAGGAGATGGTGATTCGCCAGGTGGAACGCGACGAGGTCCCGGATCTTCTTCGCTACATCGAACCACTCACACACGTCGAGCGCGACTTCTACGACGTCGTGGCAGCCCGGGTCTACTCGGAGGTACTTGCCTACGCCCGGCACCGCTATCAAGACCAGTACGTACTGGTTGCACAGATCGACGGTGAGATCGCAGCCGTGGTCAACGGCCGCCAGGTCACCCCCAAGCTGGGCATGTCGCTGCACACGGTCGCTCTGCGGCGCGGCTTGCGGGTCGGGGCGCATGCCTTCGCGACGAAGATGGAATACCACATCGACGTCCTCGGGCACGATGAGGTCCTGATCGTCGCCGAGTCGCCCATCGGATTCCGGCGGTGGATGATCGAGTACCAGCTCGAGAAGCGTTTCGACACCCCGCACGAGCTGGGCGGTGTGCCGTCCTGGGCGCTGACGAGGGAACTGTTCGACAGGGCGCGCGACACGCTGGTCGTGGGCCGGCGGCCCGTCCCGGAGAAGCTGCTGGCCAAGGCCCAGGCGGGAATCCTCCCCCCCTCGGATCCACCGACGCCGCCCGCCGACCTCCTGGCCGCCACCCGTTCGATGTACGACTCGACGGGCACGGCCCTGATGTCGCAACGCTGGCAGCAGGAGGTCGAAAATGCGTGACGTCTACGTAGCCGGCATCGGCATCACGTCGTTCACCAGACTCGAATACCCGCTGTCGGAGATCGCCTCGTTTCCGGCGATGCTGGCCATGCGGGACTCGGGTCTCACCGACATCGAACAGGTCTACGTCGCCAACATGGGCGGGCCGAGGGTCAACCATCAGACGGCGCTGGCTTCGGCCGTTGTCGACAGCCTCAGCCTGACGCCGGCCGGCGCGGCAGCCATCGAGAACGGCCCGGCCTCCGGATCCGCGGCGATCAAGGAGGGTTTCCTGGCCGTCGCGTCGGGAATGCACGACATAGTCCTGGTGACGGGCGCAGAGCGGATGCGCGAGGTGAACAACCTCGAGGCGACCGATTTCATCGCCACGCTCACTCATCCGCTCGCCGAGTACATCTACGGAGTGACGCTGCCTTCGCACGCGGCGATGTTCACCCGCCTCTACATGGAGCAGTACGGGGTGACGGAGCGGCACCTGGCGATGGTGGCGGTGAAGAACCAGAACAACGCCATGCTCAACGAGTTCGCCCACTTGCATCAGCCGATAACGCTCGAAGGCATCCTCGATTCGCCTGAAGCCATGACCAACAACCCGTACGTCTCCGAGCCGCTGCGGTTCTTCGATGCGTGCCCGGTTTCGGACGGCGGAGCGGCGGTGATTCTCGTCTCCGAGGAGATCGCCAGGAGCATCGGCCGCCCGTTGATCAGGCTGGCCGGTGTCGGCCAGGCGACCGACACGCACGCCGTTCACGAACGGGAGAATCCCACGGATCTCCTGGCCGTGCGGCGTGCCGCCGAGTTGTCTTTCGGCATGGCGGGACTCACTCCTGCCGATGTGGACGTGGCCGAACTCCACGACGCCTTCACCATTCTCGAGATCGCCGAGAGCGAGGAAGTTGGTTTCTTCCCGAAGGGTGAGGGTCACATCGCCCTCGAGAAGGGCGAAACGGCGCTCGACGGTCGCATCCCGATCAACCCGTCCGGCGGATTGAAGGGCAAGGGCCACCCGGTCGGCGCAACGGGAGTCGGGCAGGCCCACGAGATCGTGCACCAGCTGCGCGGCGAGGCCGGCGAACGACAG
Organism: Acidimicrobiia bacterium; assembly: GCA_035471805.1. Lineage (NCBI taxonomy): Bacteria > Bacillati > Actinomycetota > Acidimicrobiia > Acidimicrobiia bacterium. The sequence continues at coordinate 7,054 of DATIPS010000056.1, forward strand.
ATTGCCGGTGCAAGGGTTGGATTCACCTGCAACTTCGGCGGATTCGGCAACAACGTCATCTGCCTGACTTTCGTGAGGGAGGACTGACATGGCGCGCGAGATACATGCCTACGAGTGCACCAAGTGCGGCACGGTGCACTATCCGTTCCGGATGCGCTGCAAGAGTTGCGGTGAGCTGGAACCGTTCCAGTTCAAGACGGTGCCGCTCCCCAAGCGCGGCAAGCTCCTGACCTTCACGAAGGTGTACAACCTCCCGGCCGAGTACGAGGTGGCGACGCTGGGACTCGGAATCGTCGAGTTGGAGAACGGTGTGCGCGTGACCGGCCAGCTCGAGGTGGACGACCCGAAGATCGGCATGGAGGTCGTCGGTGTAGTCGATGTGGTCCGGCAGGAGGCCTACGAGAGCTTCTGGGGGTTCATCTTCCACGCCGCCTAGCGGCGGGTTCTCGCGCGTTCCTCTCCGCTCTGCGGATCCAGCCGCAGGCCGCCGGCTCCACCGGAGGGGAACGCCAACTGCCACTCCCGTCTTCGAGGGGGGCGGGCTTCAACACCGGACGGAGCCCGGCGACGCCACAGGGGACGATGGACCGATTGCCGATCGCTCGCGCGCCTGGGTGGGGCCGGGCGGGGAAGCCCGGCGCAGGCCCACTGCTAGACGTTGACCCGATCGGTTATGAAGATATCGCCGACCACCTGAAGAGCGCAGACTGCTGCCAGGGCAATGACCAGGGCGAGCGGGTTCCCGGCTGGGAACAGCAACCCGATGATCACCACCAGAACGGCGCCGGCCAGGCGGAAACGGGTGATCCACAGCTGGCGGATCGCACCGGGGCTGCCGGGATCGCCGGCTTCCGACGAGTACTGAATGAGGGCGAGGACGGCGAAGACGAGTGCCATCCCTCCGGTCAACAGCCAGACATCCGCTGAGTGCATCTCATGATGCTCGACTGCGACGATGGCATGTTCCAGCCCGATGGCCGTCATGACGAGGCCGATCATGAGCGGAAGGTGCCCGTAGATCCAGGTGGTCGGCTTCCAGGCCTTCATCTGATCGGCACGCCGCCTCACCACGGTGCCGTCGAGGTTGTCGAAGTAGACCCACCAGAGTCCGGTGGTGATCAGCACTGCGATGGCGGCTGCCACCGTCGCCAACGAGGTCCAAACCTCTTCTTCGAGTCCGGCAACCACGGCTGCAATCGACTCGCCGAGCACCAGGATGGTGAACAGTCCGAAGCGTTCGGGGATGTGAGCGACGTCGAGCGGAACCTTTGCCTGGACGCGGCGCATCCTGTACGGAGTGGCGAAATCGATGGCCAGCCCGATCGCCCACAACACATAACGTGCCGGCTCCGGGACGAAGACGGACACCAGCCAGAACAGCACTGCCAGGCTCATGCCTTTCGTGTATCCGGTCACGAGCTGGCGCGTCTCCGGAACGTGGCGCCGCGCCCGCAAGTACATCACGATCAAGATGGTTCTGGCGGCTACGAAGGAAAGGGCGTACGCAACGAGCGGTTCGGCGGCGCCGCCGGAAATGCTGGCTGCCATCAGAGCCACGGTGACCATTTGCGCCACGGCCAGCAACCGCTGCCCGAGATCGTCGGTGTCGTATCGATCCGCGTAGAACGTGAACCCCGCCCAGGCCCACCACAACGGGACGAACAGCCCGGCGAACGACCAGAACCCGGTCCACGACGTGTCCTCCAGGAGCCGGCGACCCAGCCCGGCAACTGCGACGACAAAGACGAGGTCGTAGAACAGCTCGGTCCAGGTGACCCTGCGTTCTATGGCTTCGGTCTCGACCGTCCGCAAGCGGGGCGGCCGGAGCATCGTGGTTCGCATCAACTTCCCTCCTCGGCGGCAGCAGGTTACATAACAAGGGCGGGCAATGCCCACGGGCTTTCGCCGCCGACATTTTCTGCCCGGTCCGTCGACAAGACGACTGCGGAGGCTGTAGCGTGCTGGCCCGAGCGGAGGACGAATGCAGAATATCTGGAATCGCGAGGCGATCCTGGAGTTGGTTTCCACTATCCCGCTCTTCAGCGCGCTCTCGCCGCTTGCGGTGGAACGTATCGTGGACGGCGCCTCCGAGCGTCATCTCACCGGCGGAGAGATCCTGCTGAGAGAGGGAGAGTCCGGGGACTCGATGTTCGTCGTCATCAGTGGAAGGCTGCGTGCCTATGTGCTCGACGGTGAGGACACGCCGACGGTCGTCGGTGAGATATCCCCCGGCGAGACGGTCGGTGAGATGGCCCTCCTGACCGATCACCCCCGGTCGGCTTCGGTGCGTGCGGTTCGCGACTCCACCCTGCTCGAGTTGAGCAGAGAGGAGTTCCAGGGACTCGTCGAGCGGGAACCGGCTGCGCTGGTCGCCATCGCCCGCGAGATCGTCGAGAGACTCGGACGCTCGATTCACACGACCGAAGGATCGGGAGCGATAAGAACGATCACGCTGATCGCCGCCGGCAGCACCGGCAGTATCCACCCTGCCGCTCGGATGTTGGAAGCAGCACTCGCCCGACACGGGAGCGTCGCCGTGGCCGACGTCGATCATCTGGCGGCAGTCTCGACGGATGTTTCCAATCCGGACGAACTGGGACGTTTGATAGACCAACTGGAGGCCGGGCACGACAAAGTCCTGCTGATCGCCGACCACTCCTCGCCCGAATGGACTCTCCATTGCATCGGACAGGCCGATCGGGTCCTCCTCATCGGGGACCCTGCAGCCGACCCCGACCCCAACCCGGTGGAGCTCGAACTTCTCCGTGAGCTCGGGCGCCGTGAGCATATTCGGGTGGATCTCGTGATGGTCCATGCTCCCGGCGCTGCCCTCCCGGCCCCGGTCTCGCACTGGATCGACCGGCGGCCGGGGGTCGACTACTACAACCTCCGGACCGGCACCGATTCCGGGTTCCCAAGACTCGCCCGGATTCTGACGGGAACCGCGGTCAACCTGGTCCTGAGCGGCGGAGGAGCGCGCGGCCTGGCCCATATAGGCGTGCTGAGGGCCCTGCAGGAAGCCCGGGTTCCGGTGGACTTCGTCGGAGGGGCCAGCTTCGGAGCGATCATGGCCGCCCACGCGGCCATGGGTCGGGGGTGGGAGGACACGCGGGATCAGGCGATTCGCCACGTGGTCAATCTGGGGTCTCCGGTTGATCTGACGCCCCCGATGGTCGCCCTGGCGCGCGGTGCGAAGGTGAAGCGCCAATTGAAGGGAGCGTTCGGTGACGTCTCCATCGAGGGTCTGTGGATCAATTTCTTCTGCGTCTCCAGCAACCTAACGCGTGGCGAGGTCCAGATTCATCAGACGGGACCGGTCTGGGAAGCGCTGCGGGCGAGTATGTCGATCCCGGGCGTGTTCCCACCGATGCGATCACCGGAAGGTGACGTTCTGGTGGACGGCGCGGTGATGAACAACCTGCCCGTCGACGTCGCCGAGAGACTCGGAGAGCCGGGACTGATGATGGCCGTGAACCTGCGCAGTCCGGCCGATATCGCCGCCCGGGACCTGCCGCTCGATGGTGCCCTGTCCGGTTGGAGAGCCATCCGTCACCACGTTGCTCCGTGGCGAGGCGGGTCTGCGGTTCCGGGGATTGTCCAGACCATGCTGCGCACATCGGAGATCGGCAGCGTCATATCTTCAAAGGTGTTCGAGCAGCGGGCCGACATAGTATTCCGTCCGCCCGTTTCGGGTTTCTCGCTGATGGACTTCTCGTCCTATGAGGCCCTGATCGAAGCCGGTTATCGCCACGCACTGGAGGTTCTGGAGCAGAACGACGGGAACAAGCGCTTGACCGATTCGGTTCAAGCTCACTGAACTGACATTCGACCGGCAAGGATGAAAAGCTTGGGGAACGGCAATGAACGACCGATGATTCAACACTCACGCTATCCAGGATGCTCGTTGTGACCGACTTGAGACCGACCCTCACTTTCAGGGGTGTCCGCGGTTCCCTGCCCGTTTCGGGGGCCGACACGAACCGCCACGGCGGACATACGCTCTGTATCGACATATCCGCAGGCGATCGGTCTGTGGTTCTGATCGACGGGGGCACCGGCGTCATCCGGTTGAACGGCGAAGGCACCCCGTCCGGCCCGACCGATTACCACGTGTTCCTCACTCATTACCACTGGGACCACATTCAGGGTCTGTTGTTCTTCCGGCCCCTCTTCGATCCCGACAACCATTTCACTTTCTACGGCCATCAATGGGACGGCATGAGCAGCAGAGAAGCGATCGAAGGTGCCCTCCGTCCCCCCTGGTTCCCGATCTCGATTCAGGACACGGCGGCCGGAAAGGCCTATGTGACCCTCGAGGAAGCGACGTTCGAACTGGGCAGCCTGAAAGTGACGGCCGCACCGCTTCGTCATCCCCAGGGTGTCACCGCCTATCGCATCGACGGGCCGACCCGGTCGGTCGTGGTGGCAACCGACTGCGAACGCGGCGAACTCGATGCCGACGAAAGATTGCGCCGGTTGGCCTCCGGAGCAGACATACTGGTACACGACGCCCAGTACAGTCCGGAGGAGTACGAGGATCACTACGTCGGATGGGGACACAGCACGTGGGCCCAGGCCGCCCAGGCCGCCAGGGAATCCGGTGTCGGACAACTGGTTCTGGTGAGTCACGATCCTGCCCGGACGGACGATGAGATCGACGCCCTCGTCAAACGGGCAGCAGAGGATTTCCCGAACACGACCGCCGCATTCGAAGGCCTGTCTTTCGCGCTTTGAGTAGCGGAGAGTGGTCGAGGGGTCCGGTCGAATCTGATCCCTGTTTGGTGGTTTCTTCCGCGCCAAAAGTCGACGTTGCGTCGAACAAAACCACTTTACGTACCTTCCGCTCTGTGGAAAACTAGTGCCCGTCGTGCCGTCGGCACGAGTGATGGGGAGCCCGGGCCATGGGAGGCATGATGAGTAATCGTCCTATAGCCCTGTTGAGCGCAATCTCAATGGTGGCAAGTTTGTTGATCACCGCACCACTGCCGGCTGCTGCTACGAGCCACGAGGTCGTGGTCAAGGTCACAACCGCCACCGGGCTCAAAACTGAGATCGCTGGGGATGCAGATGTAATCGTCATAGACTCTTCTGAGCAACCGATCCTCATCGATCTGGCGCAACCGATCACAGTCGGACGAGACGTGACGATCCGAGGCGCTGCGTCGACCGCCGAGGCCACAACGCTCAAGGTGACAGGCAACTCGCCGGCCCTCATCATCACTTCGGGCAACGTCACCCTGGAGCGGTTCGCCATAACCGGCGCCAACGACCGCAAGGCTTCCGGCGGAGCCGTCTCCGTACATGCGGGGGCGACTCTGACCATGCGCGAAATGTCGGTGTACAAAAACTTCGCCGGAGAGGGCGGCGGCCTCTACAACGCCGGGACCACCCACATCGAGGACTCCGTGTTCTACGCCAACGAATCGTTCGGCAAGGGCGGCGCCATAAACAACGCCGGCGAGCTGCGCGTCTCGAACTCGACCTTCGCCAGCAATGATGCAGGACAGGGCGGGGCGATCTCGTCATCGGGAATGGCAGAACTCCGCTTCGTCACGATCGTGGGCAACTCATCGAAGAACAAGATCGGGGCCGGCA
>DATIPS010000057.1 GCA_035471805.1 Acidimicrobiia bacterium
CTGAGACTGCTCAGCAGGACACGGGACAGATGGAGACCGTTCAACAGGGTCTTTTGACTCTGGCATCTTCGTGCGCTGACTGGTACTGATCGAAGCCATGGACCAATCGGCAACAATCATCATCGATCGGCCCGTCGCTGAAGTGTTCGACTACGTCATGGAGGTATCCCACGATGCCCAGTGGCGCACCGGCATTGTCGAAGCCGCCTACACGTCGGAAGGACCACTCGGAGTGGGAACAACCGGGTTCGACCGGATTTCGGGTAGTGGCCGTGACACAATCGCAGCGTGGACGGCTGTCGAGTACGAACCGGGGAGCCTCGCCAGATGGACATTCGACTCAGGTCCAATCGAAGGTTCGGGTGGCTACATCTGCGAACAGGCCGGAGACGGGACGCGGTTCACTCTCGAATCACGGGTTAGATCGACGGGTCCTCTCCGGTTGTTGGGGCCAATCTTCGGAATGGTCGTCAAACGACTGCACCGCTCTGACGTTCGGAAGCTCAAGAACATCCTCGAGAACCAGGGCGGGTCGGTCGTCGAGGAGGAAACGTAGCTTGAACGGCCTGCTCGAGCTTGCCCCGAACACGTGACAGGGTTTCTTCTACAACCGGCGAGATCGACCTCTACGTGGATGGGCCGGCTTTACCAGGTACTACCAGACGCATTACACCGTTTCGGCACTTGCTACCTGCCAAGCACAGCGACGTGGCCGGTCTGACGTTTATGGTCGGATGCAGTTCTGCGAGGTTTGGCAGGTCGGGTTGTGTCCCTGAAGAACCCCGAGCTGTGGAGGAGGGTGGCGTGAGGAGAACCGTGCTCCAGATGTGGGCCGAGGCGAACGAGAGGGTCGAGATTCTCCCTCCCGGCGAACTCGCCAAGGAGTTGGAATCAGGAAGGGTTCTGCTGCTTGATGTTCGAATGCCAAACGAGATAGAACGGTCTGGTCGGATCCAAGGCGCAGTCCCGGTGCCTCGACAGGTGCTGGAGTGGTGGGCTGATCCCGACAGCCCCTACTTCCGGTCTGACGGAGTCTTTGGCGACTTCGACAGGCGCATCGTCACCTTCTGTGATGGCGGCGGCAACGGGGCGTTCACGGCAGTCGCACTGCAGGAGCTGGGCTACCGCGATGTGGCAACCCTCGAAGGCGGTTTCTATGGATGGGTTGGTGCCGGCCTGCCCGTGACGACCTGAACCGCCTGAATCAGGATAGGTACGGCTCTTCGCAAAGTCAGGGCAGTCCCAGTTCCTCCGCCAACCACTCGGAGCGGTCGGACGATGCCTGTTCGCTGGCGAAGCTGTGGGTTGTGTCGTAACTCTCGATCCGCTTCGGTTCGCTGCCGGCATCGTAGAACTGGATGGACATTTCGGCCGTCACGTTCTCGTCCCGGTCGGCGTATTGGAAGAACAGGGAGGCCGGAGCTGCCCGTCCGATGTGGTCGATACCGTCGAATGGGACCATGTCTTCTGAGTCCCAGAACTCAGAGAGCGAGGGGACACCTGCCATCAGAATGTAGGTGCGGAATCGTCTGTCGACGTCGGCGAGGATGGCTCCGAACGCCGCCCCCCAACTATGGCCGACGAATCCGAGCCGAGAAACGTCCACATCAGAACGGGCGCTGAGTAGGTCTGTGCCCCGGCGAAGACCGACCACGACTTCGGCGAAGTAGCCGGCGTCCTGTCTGAACGGAGCGTTGACGAGTAGCGACACAACTCCCTCTGTTGCCAGCTTCTTTGCCTCCTCCAGAAAACTGGATCTGGAACCCCCTCCCCAATGCATGAACACGACTCCGGCGAACGGGCCCTCTCCCACGGGAACAACCAGGTATGCCGAGACCCGGGTGTCGCCGCTACCGCCTGCGTAGGAGATGTCATGGACTTCAGCACCATCGACCTCGGACATCGACACTTCCTCGATCGCGAGCGGAACTTGCGGGTCGTATTCGAACAGCAGTCGCGCTTCCTCGCCGCCGGCGACTTCTGTCGGGGGTAGGGAGGCCGGCGCCGATGGTGTAGACGTGGGACCGGTGGTACCAGAGGAGCCACATGCCGCAAGGAGGACTGTCATCATGAACAAGGAGCCCGACCGGTGTGATGTTCGCCGTCCCGAAGAAGAACCGCTGCAACTCGGCACCGGCCCGGCCGGACCCGACGTGGCGGACACATGGAAACTGGGGGAACGGTCTACGGACAAGAAGGTCCAATCGAAAGCTCTCCTCCGATGAAACCTACCCCGATCCACGAAAGGAGGCGCCCTCCTATGGGCAAAGTGCCGGCCGGGATGATTCGATTACGGCGGGGGACAGGGGAAACCTGCGAAGGCAGACGAACCGGGGCATGTAGCGCGGCGGCGGGCCGGAATCGCCTACGAATCGACCCTTTCGAGCAGGATGCCGTCGATTCGACCTCCGACTGTGTCGGTCGGATCGCCGCCTGCCGGTCGACACTCCAGACTCATCCGGTCGCCTGCTCGGGGTTCGATGATCATCGCGTTCGACTCGAGGCGGCGGGTCTTGACCGTCACCCAATGCAGTCCGGCCGGAATCTCCCACTCACCTGTCTGTCCCGGCCGGAGCTTGCCTAGCGGTTCGTCATCGAACGAGACCGTGTAAGGCCGACCTCCCATTTCGAGAGGACGGGTGATGAGCAGGAATGACGCGGTCGGGGAAGCCGCATTCGGATGCTCATCTGCGTAAACACCGCTGCCCGGCTCCTCGGTGTGTGTCCCAACGGACGGTGGCGGCTGTTCTCCACCGGTTCGAGGCTGTGTGGCAGGCGTGCGACTTCGACGACGGGCACGTCGGATCAGGTGGACACCAGGTAGCACTGTGACGGCCAGCAGGAACAGGTATGCGCCGGTGTTGTCTGTCACCCTGTCGTCGCTCGACACGACACCGTCCACGAACGTCAAGAGAAACAGGCTCCCAAACAGAATCAGGAGAACGCCGGAGATTGCCGCGACGCACCCACAGCCACTCCGGTTGCTTGCGTTCAGGTCATCGTTGACGTTCATACCTATTCCAGGGATCCCCCAGGACCATACCAAGCCGAACCGGGCAAGCCGGGGAAAGGGACCGGGCGGCCCGGGTCAACCGGGTCCGCATTGGATCAGTTCAACGCCGAAGTGTTTCGAAGGCGGGACCATCCGGTCGTCTGCCGGGCGGAGATCCTCTCGGAGTTACTTCGGGTCGTGGTCACCACACCTAGCATGTCAGACAGTGTCTGAGAACCTGATCATCAGGGGCCCTTGTTCCGCTCCCGCCATTCGCGCGGCGTCATGAGTCGCCGGCCGAGATCCGGAGGCGAGTCGTCGCCGATCCCTGTGGCAGGGGCTGTTGCCGCGCTCGGTATCGTGTTCGGAGACATCGGAACGAGCCCGCTCTACGCACTCCGAGAGTCCTTTCTGGGGCATGAAGGCCTCGAGGTCAATGAAGCGAACGTGCTGGGTATTCTCTCACTGATCTTCTGGGCGCTGGTGATAGTCATCTCGATCAAGTACCTGGCCCTCGTGATGCGAGCAGACAACGGCGGCGAAGGCGGGATCCTGGCACTCACCGCGCTCATCGCACCCGGCCGGAACGGCGCGGCGGGTCGCCGTCATGGTGTCCTGATCCTCATGGGTCTCTTCGGCACTGCCATTCTCTACGGTGACGGGATGATCACTCCGGCCATCTCCGTTCTTTCCGCGGTAGAAGGAGTGCACGTCGCCACCCCGGCACTGGAGCACTATGTGGTCCCGACGGCTGCGCTGATTCTCGTCGGGTTGTTCATGCTTCAGCGTCGCGGGACGGCCAGAATCGGGTCGGTCTTCGGGCCGGTGATGCTCCTTTGGTTCATAGTCCTGGCCGTGCTCGGGTTCGCGCAACTGGCCCAGGAGCCGTCGGTCCTGGCCGCACTCAACCCGGGACATGCCGCCTCGTTCTTCGTTCGCAATGCCGGTCTCGGCTTCCTGGCGCTCGGCTCGGTGTTTCTCGTCGTCACCGGTGGCGAGGCCCTGTACGCCGACATGGGCCACTTCGGAAAGCGTCCGATCCAGATTGGCTGGTTCGCTCTGGTCCTTCCGGCTCTGTTGCTGAACTACTTCGGTCAGGGGGCGCTCCTCTTGACCGACCCCGGCGCCATCGACAACCCCTTCTACAGGATGGCTCCGTCCTGGGCTCTTTACCCGATGGTGGTTCTCGCCACGGTGGCGACGGTGGTTGCATCTCAGGCGTTGATCTCCGGCGCGTTCTCGTTGACCCGGCAAGCAGTGCAGCTCGGCTATCTGCCACGGGTCCGAATCGAGCACACCTCTGCGCAGGAGATCGGCCAGATCTACATACCCTCAGTCAACTATGCCCTCATGGTGGCGTGTGTGGGACTGGTGTTCGGTTTCCGCTCGTCCGGCAACCTCGCCGCCGCATACGGCGTGGCTGTGACCGCCACGATGGTGATCACCACGGTCCTCTTCTACGCGGTGGCTCGTAGCCGCTGGCACTGGCGTCTACCCGTGGCGGTGGCAGTCGTGTCCTGCCTGATGGTGGTCGACTTGTCATTCTTCGGGGCCAATCTCTTCAAGATTCCGGCCGGCGGATGGTTTCCGCTCGTCGTCGGCTTGGTCGTATTCACGGGCTTGACGACCTGGAAGAGAGGAAGGCAGTTGATCGGTGCCCGCCTCAGACGCGGCCAACTGCCCATCGAGCGGTTCATTGCGAGTATCGCCGCCAGACCGCCGCAGCGGGTGCCGGGCACTGCCGTGTACATGTTCCCAGAGCCGGGGCCGACACCGCCGGCACTCCTCGCCAACCTCCGTCACAACGAGATTCTCCATGAACGAATCGTGCTGTTGTCTGTCCAGTTCGCCGATGTGCCACGGGTCTCAGCCGCGCGCCGCTCGACCGTCCACGACCTCGGCGACGGCTTTCATCAGGTGGTCTTGCTGTTCGGGTTCCAGGACAAACCCGATGTGCCTCATGCCCTCGAGAGCATCGTTGCGCGTACATTCGGGTTCGATCCCGGAGATGCGAAGTATTTCCTGGCCCGGGAGAACGTCATCCCCACGAAGCAACCGGGCATGGCCATGTGGAGGGAACGGCTCTATTCCTTGCTGCACCGCAACGCCACCAGCGCGGCGCGCTTCTTCGAACTCCCCGCTCGCGACGTCATAGAGATCGGTATACAAGTGGAGATCTGAGGCGGCCGCCCCGGCGAACACGCGGCTCCAGGTCGGCCGCCGCCGGCGATCGAGCATCGCACGGGAACCTACCGGTACCCCGACGGCGTCTCATCGGTGGAGGCAACCAATGAACAACACACAACTCCGTCGCCACCGATATGGTTTGTTCCTGGACGACTCGCTCCGGCGAGCAACGAGTCTGGGCTACCGCCGGCACACGTACCGGCTACCCGTCGCGGAGGCCACCGGCAGATCCCAGCAAACCCGGGCAGACGGCCCGGACATCCTCGGTCGACAGAGCGACGCCGGAATCGGTTAGAAGCCGCAAGGGTCTGCAAACTGCCGACTCTCCTGTACGGTGGAGACAACGTCGGGCCGGCGATCTCACAGGCTGGGAGTTCGCCGCGGCAGGCCACCCGTCCGGGCAGACGCGTTACTTTCGCAGCCGTGCCGCAGTGAAACCATGTGAGCGGCTGCGTTCCCTCAACTCGAACCCGTCGAGGACATTCGATCCGAGCACCCGGGTGACGGCGGTGCTCCGGCCCCCGAGAATCAGCGAACCCCCGCCGGCGACGTGCGCCGCCAAACTCGAAACCGTTTCGGCGATGATGCCGGTGGACAGCTTGTCCGGCAAGGCGGCAACCACTAGATCGAAAGGTCCTCCGCGAACGTCGAAACCGGCGTCATGGTGAAGACGAACACGGTCCGGTGAGAAGTCGTTTCGAGACAAATTGGCGAGGGAGGTTTGCAGTGCCAGGAGGTCTCGTCCGACAAGGACGATTTCCCGCGGCTTCGACTGCAGTGCAATCGCCACCGGAACGTGGCCTTGCCCTGGATTGAGCACAAGGGTCCTAGGTCGCTTCGGTTGTGAATTGACGATCCTGTCGATCACCAAGGCAGTTTGGAAGCTCAAGGAATCGAACTCGGGCAATCCCCAGACGGACACAGCATCCCAGCTGATCGAGGCTCTCGAAAACCGGGCCCTGTGTCGTTCATAAGCATTGGGAAGGACAGACCGTCCGGCATCGGACCGGGAACCGAGCGAGTATTGGAATACGGCATGGGCCTTGGAGACCTGCCGGAAGAGAACATCCGCCTCTGCCTGCTGCAGAACACGGGACACCTCGTCCAGCAGCGCGGAAACGACGACGACTGCGACCTTGCCGCCCTTCTGTAACAGGTCCGCCGCTCCGATCAGCAAGTCTTCGATCACCGGGTTGCCGGCTTTGCCCGGGACATTGCAAACGACCAGGTCGAAGCGTCGATCTGGGTCGATGCCGTCGTATCCGACGCTGCCGTATGTCGCAACATCGGGCATACGGTTCAGCGCGGCGTTGCCCGACGCGAACTGGACTGCCAGAGCGTCGCGGTCGATCATGTCGACCCGGGCGGCGGGGTATCTCGCTTTCAGGCCGAGTCCGAGCGGACCGTATCCGCAACCAACATCCAGGATGGATTCCGGATCTGTCTCCTCCATGAGGCTCCGCAGTAGCATCCGCGAGCCGGCGTCGACCGCCTGACTGCTGAAGAGGTCATGCGCCACCATCAGGTTCACGGGTGAGCGACCGGTATGCAACGTCAAGGTCTTCTTGTAATAGGGGGACGAAGGCGCTTCCTGCAAGCCGCTCAACTCACGACCATCTCACTCATGAGGTCACGATAGGGCCTGGTGACTCGAAACCGTCAACCCGCCTACTCTTCTGAGCATGCTGATCCTCGCATCCGGTTCTCCCCGACGTCGGCAACTCCTCGACCTCCTCGGGGTTCGCTACCGAGTCGAAGCTGCCGGCATCGACGAGTCCCTCGTTCCCGGTGAGACTCCCGCCGAAGCCGTGCTGCGACTGGCGCGTTCAAAGGGACTAGCCGTTTCCGATGCCAACCCGGGGCGGTGGGTACTCAGCGCCGACACCGTTGTTGCTCTGGACGGCCGCATACTCGGAAAGCCGGCAGATGAGCAGGAGGCCATCCAGATGCTGGCATCGCTGTCGGGGAACTCCCACACGGTTCACACCGGGGTCGCATTGTGTCGCAGCGGCGAGCCTGCTCCGGCCATGCACTCGACGACCGTCGTCCGTTTTCGTCAACTCGAGTCCGTCGAGATCGCCGCATACGTGGCGACGGGGGAACCGTTCGGCAAGGCGGGGGCATACGCAATCCAGGGTCTGGGGGGCTCGCTCGTCGACAAGATCGAAGGCGAGTTGTCGACGGTTGTCGGGCTCACCCTTTCGACTACCGCACAGATGCTGTCCGGGGCCGGAATCCGGCATCGCCTGTCCGCGTCGATGGATCGTCGAACGAACTCGAAGACGGAGTAGGTGGCTTCTGGCCCGCGCTGGTGGGCCATAAGACTCTACGGACGACTAGGGACCTGAGGGTAGGGTTTCCGGTGTTGGGTCCCCCCTCAGCGATCGAGACCCCCGGCATCGCCGGGGGTCTCAAATCTTTCTCTTTGGCCGGCCTATCAGGGCGTCACCCGACTACTGGCTGCGCGTGTTTGGGAGGCTGGAGCGAGGTGCTTGCGCAGCATTGCCCACACCTCCGGCCGCGCCAGTTTCATTCGGAGTGAGGCCAGAGCTTTGATGAAAGCCGGAACCGCTGCCGTTGCGCTCATCGGATTGGGCCCCATCAAAGCCTGTACGTCCACAGAAGGGGTGATGATGAGCACTTCGGTGGACGGCCATGCCTTGTGGATCATCGCCACCTCTTCATCGAGAGCGGCCCGTCCGACCCGATCGAATAACCCCTCGTAGAAACGGCCGCCTTCCCGGATCTCGTCGGCCGCCATCGGGGCGATAACGAGCACGAAATCGAGCGGCTCTTCATTGGCCAGCAGCAGGTCGGCGTGAGTGCCGGAGGAAACACCGCCGTCCACATAATGCTTGCCGTCGAGTTCGAACGGGGCGAAGATCAGCGGTACGGCCGAAGAGGCGGCTACCGCGTCGCGCAGCTCCACGTCGGGAGCGTCGAGCGTCCCGAACGCCACACGTCGCCTCGACTCGAGTTCGTAGGCGACTATGACGGTGGGGTCGTCGGGCCATCCTTCGGCAAAGTCGCCTATCTCCTCGGTGAGCCACTCACCGATTCCGCCTGAGTCGAAAGGTGCCGGCGATCCGAGGATGAGAGACAGTCCCGGCCTCCGGATTCCCGGAACCAGCCCGTGCTTTATCCAGCGACCCACGCCGCCCGGCCGCTGACGTCGATAGACCGCGGTTCGGATTCGATTGGCGACATCCTCCCGGCTCTCATCGTGGCGGGCGAGGGAGTCGATGGAGAGCCGGCCCGAACGCACGGTGCTGGCCACGAACGACCCGGCCGACGTGCCGATGATGACCTCAGACTCGTTCGGATCCCAACTCGTGGCCATATGGATGGCCATCAGAGCTGCTAGTTCATATGCGGCACCGGTAATGCCGCCACCACCGAGAACCAGTCCTACCTTGCTCACGGCGAACAGAATAGGGCCAACGATCGTTTCTCGCGGTAGGGTCGCCCGGATGTTTGCCCGCCCTCTCGATTACCCCGCCGACCTTCCCGCACTCGACCGCCTGTTCGGACTGTGCCAATCCCACGATGGGCATCATCCTCTGAGCGAGCACAAATACGCCTCTCTCAGAAGAGGCGACCCGCACGGGGATGGATTCGCCGTCGAAAGAGAACGTCGCATAGTGGGCTATGTCCATCTCCTGGAAAGTAGACGCGCCGGAACATTCGAGCTCGAGAAGGCCGTGGAACCTCCCTATCGCGGCCTGGTGGATAGAGATTTGTTGCTGGCGGCTCTCGAGAAGGTACGGCGCCGCGACGGTGAAGAGGTTCATGCCTGGGTGTATCAGCGGGGTGAAGCCCGGTCCCTGGAGGATCTCGGGTTCGAGTTGGTGAGAAGACTCAAACAGATGAGAGTCGCCCTGCCGGTCGTCGACCAGACAATCCCTCCCGGCATCGAGTTCCGCGGGTACGAACCATCGGATGAGGCGCAACTCCTCCACATCCACAACCGTGCGTTCGAGGGCCACCTCGAGGCGGGCAACTGGAGTCCGCAGGACCTGCACGAACGTCAGGCATACGAATGGTACGACCCGGCTGGTCTACGAACGGCCTGGAAGGGGGAGCGACTGGTCGCTTTCTGCTGGACCAAAGTGCATTCCGGGGGACTCGGCGAGATCTATCTCATTGCGACCGACCCCGACCAGAGAGGCAGGGGATACGGTCGGGCCGCAGCTCTCGAGGGTCTGCGATTCCTCAACCGCCGGGCGGGCTCAACGACCGGAATGCTCTATGTGGACGCGGTGAACGACGGTGCTCTTCGGCTATACGAGCAGCTCGGATTCAGATGCCATCACACCGACCTGGATTTCCGGCTGAGGATCTGAGTCTCATCGACCAGGGGTGTTCGAATCTCCGCCGTGCGGAGAGCCAAAACGCCTTCCACACGAGGGACAAGTCGGATCCTGCTCGGTTGTCTGGGCGAAGCACCAAGGGCACGGCAGGTCCTCTTCCAGCTCCTGCGTCATTGACGCCTCCTGCAAGCGAGGTCCACCGAACTTTCCCCCCAACACAATGCCGATTGAGAGTATCGGTACTGTCAGCAATGCGATCACGTCGTCCTCCTTCGTTTGCGAGGATACGCGGTTTGAGGTGGTTAGTGATGGATTTCGCGCTTTCGGCGGGGCCGGCGTCGCCGGTGGATAGACGGGCGGGGCAGGTCGGAGAGCCTGGATCAGCGCGACTTGCATTCGGCCCCAAGGCAGATTCCGGGCGACCTTGTATCCGTAGTCTTCGAGTCAGTCGAGCAGCGCTGCTTCGAGCTCCCGGACGACGACCGCCAGGTTGTCGAGGCGACCGTCGCGTGTCTCGGCCTCCTGGAGCATCTCCCGGCCGCTGTGGAACACGATCCACGGTCGCAGGATCTCTTCGGGCATCGTGCGGCCGTAACCTTCGATGAGGGCGTTGGCGGCGTTCTGCCCGGTGGTGCGACGCAACGTGGAGACCGCCAGAGAGAAGTCCCATTCCGCGGGAGCGGCTGTCGCCCAGGCCCAGTCGACGAGTGTGACGCGGCCCGACTCGTCGTCGACCCGGAAGCGGTCGGGTCGAGGATTGGTGTGACAGGAGGTCGGAACGCCGCCCACCGGGGGCTCCGCTGCGAGGGCACGCTCCAGTAACTGCTGTGAAAGGCCCACCCTCCGCCGGTAGCGTGTGAGTCTGTTGAAGACCGACTGATACTCCGATCGGAGCCAGGCCGCGTCCATGCCTCCCGCCAGATTCGTCAGCTGGTCCGGGCTTGCCTCGTGAACCGACCGGAGGATTCGCCCGGCTTGTCGGGCCGCACTCGTACTACTCGGAAGCGTTGCGAGGTTCCAGGCTCCCGCGTCCTCGAACAACCCCCATGCGGTGTCGTCTTCTATGCCCCACTCGATGACCTTCGGGATGCCTTCAACGCCGCTCAACGACTCCAGAGCCCGTTGTTCCCGCCTTTGCAGGGAAGTCGATCGATACACCGTCAGGATGGTGGTTGCATGTGGGGCGAAGAGACGAAAAGCTCGACCAGAGATGCCGGAAAGCTCGTGAACGCGGCCACCGCGAGCGAGTTTCTTGGCGATGTCAATCGCGTCCATACAGTCTCCCTGGAAAGAAAGGTTCCTACAGTTCCGATTGCCTCCATTACCCTACCCGCGATATGAACAAAGACATGAGATGACCATCCAACTTACTTTTCCCGACGGATCTGTTCATGAACACGAAGACGGCGTCACCGGCCTCGACGTTGCGGCTTCGATAGGCGCCCGCCTCGCCAAGGCGGCGGTGGCCGTCAAGCTCGACGGTGACCTCCTCGACTTGAGCAGGCCGCTGCCGGGCGGCGGACCGTTCGAAGTCGTGACCGAGTCGACCGAAGAGGGCCGCCACATCATCAGACATTCGGCGGCGCACATCATGGCTCAGGCCGTCCTCGATCTGTTCGACGGGGCGACCTTTGCCATCGGACCGGCGATCACCGACGGCTTCTACTACGACTTCAACATCGGCCGGCCGTTCGATGCAGACGATCTGGAGCGAATAGAGCAGCGGATGGCTGAAATCGTGCTGGCCGACCAGACTTTCTCGAGGGAGGAACACTCGATACCGGACGCTCTCGGGATGTTCGCCGATCAGCCCTACAAGACCGAGATCATCGAGTCCGTCGACGAGACTGAGGTGGGAGGGGGCGACGGCGTCACCGTCTATCGCAACGAAGACTTCGTTGATCTCTGTCGGGGACCACACCTTCCGAGCACGGGTCGCCTCAAGGCGGTGAAGCTGCTTCGGTCGGCCGGCGCTTACTGGCGTGGGGATGAGAACCGGGACCAACTCCAGCGCATCTACGGCACCGCCTGGGAGTCGAAGAAGGCTCTGGACGAATACGTCGAGCGTCTCGCAGAGGCAGAGCGACGTGATCACCGGCGGCTGGGCAACGAGCTGGATCTGTTCTCTTTCCCCTCTGAGCTGGGTTCCGGGTTGGCCGTTTGGCATCCGAAGGGCGGACTTCTGCGCACGATCATCGAGGACTACAGCCGAAGGACCCACCTGAGTCACGGTTACGAGATCGTCGCGACTCCTCACGTCGCCAAGGCGCACCTTTGGGAGACCTCAGGGCATCTCGACTTCTATGCGGAGGGCATGTTCCCCGGGATGATCCTCGATGAACAGACCGAGTACCGGATGAAACCGATGAATTGTCCCTTCCACATCTTGATCTACAAGAGCAAGGGGCGAAGCTATCGGGAGCTTCCTCTGCGGCTGTTCGAGCTCGGTACCGTTTACCGCTACGAGCGTTCCGGAGTCGTGCACGGGCTCTTGCGGGCCAGGGGCTTCACCCAGGACGACAGTCACATCTTCGCCATGGAGTCTCAGATCGGCGACGAGTTGCAGAACCTCCTCGATTTCACACTGATGGTTCTGAGAGATTTCGGATTCGAGGAGTTCGAGGCCGACCTCTCGACGAAGCCGGACAAGTATGTGGGCGAGGACGAATCCTGGGAAAAGGCCGAGTCTGCTTTGCAGCAGGCGCTTGAAACTGCGGGCTTGCCCTTTGAGATCGCGGCCGGCGAGGGCGCCTTCTACGGCCCGAAGATCGATGTGCACGTGCGCGACGCGATCGGCCGCCGCTGGCAACTCTCGACCCTCCAAGTCGATTTCGGGCAACCCGCCAACTTCGACCTGCTCTACGCCTCCGGGGACAACACGCGCGAGCGCCCCGTGATGATCCATCGTGCACTCATGGGTTCGATAGAGCGCTTCGTCGGAATCCTCGTCGAGCACTACGCGGGAGCTTTTCCACCCTGGCTTTCGCCGGTCCAGGCCGCCGTCGTTCCGGTAGCCGACCGTCATATCGAATACGCTCGCAAGGTGGCCGGCTCTCTCCACGAGGCTCGTTTGCGGGTCGAGGTCGACGAGGCAGATGACACGGTGGGTGAGAAGATTCGCCGGGCGATCACTTCCAAGACACCGGCGGTTCTCGTAGTCGGAGATCAGGATGTCGAGACCGGCACGGTGGGTATCCGGCTGCGCGGCGATGAGAATGAGCGGCGTGGAATAGCAATCGAGTCTGCCATTCTGGAACTCGCCGCCCTGGCGGCACCGCCGCGATGAGCGACCGCGATACCCCGAGCATTCACATACCTCAGGAGCTCGCCGATGCTGAGGGTGTCCCCGACGACCTCGACTCGGCGGTGCTCGGTCCGTACGTGCTGCCCAGTCCAACTCGCCGCCGGATTTCGGGATGGGTTTACGTGGCAAGCTCTGTGGCGGCAGCAGTTGGAGCCCTATCGGGATTGCCGGCAGGGATGTGGGTGGTCGCGGCTGTGCTCCTGGTTCTCGGCATCTGGCACTTCATCACCGCCTGGCCGCTGGCCGTCGACGATTCCGAAGCTCTCGAACTTGCCGCTCAGGCGATCTCGTTTCCGGTTGGGCACTCGTCGGGTGCGGTTCGTTTCGAAGGCTGGCGATCGCGTCCGGTATGGAATGTGCTGCTCTATGCCGCCGACAATCCCCCTTCGAAGCGCGGTTTGGTGCTGATCGACGCGGTGACCGGCGAGGTGCGGCGTGATCCATTCGAAGAGGTTCTGGGTCCCGAGGCCTAGATTCCGTGCGTGCAGTCAGAAGGCGGCCCCTGTCGGAGCCGCCTTCCGTCTTGTGTGATGTCCCGGTACCTGGAGCCGGTTTCTACCTCTGGTCCATGCTGATGAACTTGCGCTCGGATTCACCGACGTAGATCTGCCGTGGACGACCGATCCGCGTGGTCGGGTCGAAGCGCATCTCCTTCCACTGGGCGATCCAGCCCGGGAGCCTTCCGATGGCGAACAGCACGGTGAACAGGTCGACCGGGAATCCCATCGCCTTGTAGATGATGCCCGAGTAGAAGTCGACGTTCGGATAGAGCTTGCGCTCTGCGAAGTATTCATCCGACAAGGCAACCTCTTCGAGTTGCTTGGCGACATCGAGCATCGGGTCGTCCTTGCCGAGTTTGTCGAGCACATCACCTGCGTAGCGCTTGATGATCCGAGCCCGCGGGTCGAAGTTCTTGTAGACGCGGTGACCGAATCCCATGAGCCGGAACGGATCATCCTTGTCCTTGGCCTTCTCGACGAACTGCTCGACGTCGCCGCCGCCCTTGATGATCTCATCGAGCATGACCACGACCTGCTGGTTCGCTCCACCGTGGAGCGGGCCCGACAGGGCATGGATGCCCGACGCGACCGATGAGAACAGGTTGGCTTGTGATGAGCCGACCATCCGCACGGTCGATGTCGAACAGTTCTGCTCGTGGTCGGCGTGAAGGTTCAGCAGGACGTCGAGAGCCTTGGAGATGACCGGGTCGACCTCGTAGGCCTCGGTCGGGTACGAGAACATCATGTGCAGGAAGTTCGACGTGTAGTCGAGGTCGTTCCTCGGGTACTGGAATGGTTGGCTCAGGCCGTACTTGTATCCCCAGGCCACCAAGGTGATCATCTTGGCGATGAGTCGCTTGGCGCTGATGTCGATGGCCTGCTCATCCGTTGGATCCAGGGCATCCGGATAGAAGGTCGCCAGCGCGGAAACCGCCGACGCCAGCATCTGCATCGGGTGGGCGTCGGTCGGGAAGGCCTCGTAGAGGTGCTTCATGTCCTCGCGCACCAGCGTGTGATGGTTGATGTCGTCGACGAACTCTTCGTACTGAGAAGCCGTCGGCAGCTCACCGTAGAGGCAGAGATAGGAGACCTCGAGGAAAGAAGCGCTGTCGGCGATCTGCTCGATCGGGTAGCCCCGATAGCGCAGGATGCCTTTTTCCCCGTCGAGGAAAGTGACCGAACTGAGCGCCTCTGCCGTGTTGGCGAATCCCTTGTCGTGAGTGACGAATCCCGTCTGCGCGCGCAGCTGGTTGGTATCGATCGCCACTTCGCCTTCCGTGCCGACGATCACCGGTAATGTGATCTCTCGATCTCCCACTCGTAGTACGGCCTCGTCCATATCGATCTCCTTTGTTGCGTACCTCTAGGACTCGTCCTTTTGGGCCGCGTCGATCACCTTCTGCGCTTCCTGATGAGGCATTTCCTCATATCGTGCGAACTTCATTTCGAAGAACCCGCGGCCTCCGGTCATCGAGCGAAGGTCAACCGCATACCGCTGCATTTCTCCGAGCGGTGCTTCGACGGTGATAACCCGTAGGTGGCCCTCGGTGTCCATTCCGAGAACGCGCCCACGTTTGGCGTTGATGTCGCCGATGACGTCACCCATGAAATCTTCCGGCACGCGGACCCTTGCTTCGACGATTGGCTCCAGGATCACCGCTCCGAGTTTCGGAGACGCCGCACGGAAGGCCATGATGCCGGCCATTCGGAAAGACATCTCGTCCGAATCCACGGAATGGTATTTCCCGTCATAGAGCGTGGCCTGTACGTCGACCACCGGGTACCCGGCGAGCGGACCTTTCTCTAGGGCCTCCTGGACCCCTTTTTCAACGGCGGGTATGAACTGGCGGGGTACGGAGCCACCTTTGGTGGCGTTCACGAACTCGAAACCGGTACCGCGCGGAAGCGGGGCGAACTTGACGAACGCTACGCCAAACTGGCCACGACCGCCGCTTTGCTTCTTGTGCTTGCCTTCGGCTTCGGTAGTGGCCGTGATGCTTTCCCGGTAAGGGACGGTTGGGATAGCGGTGTCGATTTCCACACCGAACTTCCTGTTGATGCGCGCTGCGGTGACGTCGAGGTGGTTGTCGCCGAGTCCCGACAGCACCGTCTCGTGGGTCTCCGGTCGTCGTTCGACGGCCAGCGTCGGGTCCTCTTCGATGACCTTCTGGAGAGCTACGGACAACTTGTCTTCGTCCTGGGATGACTTAGGAAAGATCGCCACCGACATCACCGGGCTCGGGAAGGACACCGGTTTGATCCGGATACCTGTGCCCGGGGTGACGAGAGTGTCGCCCGCCAGAACGTTGTCGAGTTTGGCGACTGCTGCGATGTCTCCGGTGACGATTTCCGTTGCGTCGTGGTGGTCCTTGCCTTGCATGAAGAACAAGTTGTGCATGCGCCCGCTACTGGAGCGGGCGGCGTTCTCGAGGTTGTCGTCGACCTTGACCGATCCGGAGAAGACCCGGAACAGCGATATGCGGCCGACGTATGGATCCGAGTGGGTTTTGAACACGAAGGCGGTCGCCGGTCCGTCTGCCGACACGGCCAGTTCTCCGGACTCCATCGGGGGAGCGGAATGCTCCAGGGGATTGGGTCCGAACTCGACGATGAAGTCTGCCAGGGTGTCGATCCCGATCAGCGAACCGGCCGATCCGCACAGGACGGGGAATATCTCTCCGTGGAGCATTCCCGAGTGCACCGATGAGATGATCTTGTCGCGAGACGGTTCCTCGCCCTCGAAGTACCTCTCCATCATTTCATCGTCGGTCTCGACCACCGCTTCGATGAGGGTGGTATGGGCACCGGACACGAGGTCGACCATGTCTTCCGGGAGTTCAATTTCAGATGATTTGGACTTGCCGCTGTATCCGAATGCGCGGCTGGAGACGACCCTGACGATTCCGCTGAGGTTTTGCTCGGAGCCGATTGGAAGCTGAATCGGCGCGATCCGCTTCCCGAAAGTCTCGGTGAGTTGCTCGAGAGTCCGCTGGAACGAAGACCGTTCTCGATCGAGTTTGTTGATGAATACAACGCGCGGGATCCTTTCCGCGGCGGCGGCACGCCAGAGTGCTTCTGTTTGCACTTCGACCCCGTCGACGCCCGACACGACGAAGATGGCCATGTCGGCGACCCGGAGGGCGGCGAGGGCATCACCGGTGAAGTCTGCATATCCCGGTGTGTCGAGGATGTTGATCTTGTGGCCCTTCCACTCGCAGGAGGCCACTGCGACGTTCAGGGAGATCTGTCGTTCGATCTCTTCGGGTTCGAAATCGGTGACCGTGGTGCCGTCTTCGACGCGCCCCACCCGTGTGGTTGCGCCGGCGGTATTGAGGAGAGCTTCGGCGAGACTCGTCTTCCCGGCGCCGCCATGTCCTACCAGCACCACGTTGCGGATTCTCTCGGGAATCACGCTACCTCCTTGTACTTCGGGTTCACGGGGATACTAGTTGCGGTGAGGCGGCCGGATTCCTGCTACGTTTGGCAACTCCGCGGAGAAAGTCTCCTGATGATCGAACAACGAGCTCGAGGGCATATCGAACGCTACGTCGAACCGATCGGCCGCGTTCTCGTGTCTGCTCGCTTCACGCCGATGACCGTGACCATCGTGGGATTACTCCTCGTGGTCAGCGGAGCGGTCCTCGTCGGGTTGGAGGTCACGGTTCTCGGAGCGTGGATAGTCGCGCTCGGATCTGCACTCGACGGCCTCGATGGAGCGGTTGCCCGCCTGTCGGGCAAGGCCTCGAAACGGGGAGCGTTCGTCGACTCAGTTTCTGATCGGCTCGGTGAGACCGCCATGTGGGCGGGCCTTGCCTTTGCAGTTTCCGATGAGACCTCCGTCCTGGCCCTGCTCTGTGTGCTCAACCTCGGCGCATCCCTGCTCGTCTCGTATCTGCGAGCGCGAGCCGAGTCCGTCGGAGCCGACGGCCGGGGCGGTCTCATGGGTCGCGCCGAAAGGGTGATCCTCTTCTCCGCCGGGTTGGTCTTCAACTTCGTTCCGATAATGCTGTGGGTGATGGCAGCTCTCACCTGGATGACGGTCGCGCAACGGTTCGCTTTGGTGTGGCGACGACTCGAAGACTGAAACGCGCCGCGTCGTACATTGCCATCAGGGCCGCCGCCGGCGCGATGGCGATCGTTCCAGAGCGTCTCGCGTTGTCCATCGGCCGGATTGGTGGCCGCGTCGCATGGTTGATTGCAGGCGAGCGGAGGAAGTTGGCAATACGTCACATGCGACGCGTCGCCGGCGAAGAAGGTGCCGAACAGCGTGCACGCCGGATGTACTCCCAATACGGCCGGTACTGGGCGGAGGTGTTGTGGATGCGACCGCGCCGGGCTCACGGTGCCTGGAAGAGGGTGACTGTTGAGGGTCTCGACCGCGTGCTGGCGGCCCGCGACGCCGGGAGCGGCATGATCTTTGCCTTGCCGCACCTGGGAAACTGGGAGATCGCCGGAACGATCGCTTTGCACGAGCAGATAGAGTTGCTGGCGGTGGCCGAGAAGCTCGGCAGCCGCCGTCTCGTCGACTGGTTCGTGGAGCTTCGTAACATGCTCGGTATCCAGATAGTGCTCGCGGACGGGACCCGCGAGGTTTTCCGGAGGATGTTCAGCATGATCGAGCGTGGCGGAGCGGTCGCCCTCCTCTCGGATCGTGACTTGAGCGGTCGAGGCGTCGAGGTGGAATTCTTCGGTGAGAAGACGACTCTGCCGGGTGGTGCCGTAAGCATCGGTATGCGCACCGGGGCCCCTGTGTTTCCTGTCGGCTCGTTCTTTCAAGAGGGCCGTGGCCATCGAGTCGTGGTCGGCCCACCTATCTCAATCCCAACCGAAGGTTCTCCGGATCAGAGGCTGTCCGCCGGCGTACAGGCGTTGGCAGGTGCCCTCGAAGATCTTGTGCGGGTGGCTCCCGACCAATGGCATCTCCTCCAGCCGAACTGGCCGTCCGACCGGGCACTCCAGTGAAGGTGGCCGTCGTATCCCCTTATGCCGTCGACCAGCCGGGCGGCGTTCAAGACCAGGTCATGGGGATAAGCCTGCGCCTCGCCGGCCACGGCATTGATTCTTGGGTGGTGGCACCCGGGCTGTCCGGCCCACCCGGTGCCAGGCTGGTGGGAAGAGCCCTGAAGGTTCCCGCCAACGGCTCCCGGGCGCCGATCGCGGTGAATCCATCGACACTGCGACGCGTCGGAGAGGCCGTAGAAGGCGCCGACGTCGTGCATCTCCACGAGCCGCTGATGCCGCTGGTGGGATGGGGTCTCCTGCGGAAGGTGGCTATTCCGACCGTCGGGACCTTTCACGCAGACCCCTCGACGCTCGTTCGCGCCGCCTACCGCCGCCTCGGTCCGATCACACGGCGCCTGGTGCGCGGATTGGCGAGTGTCACGGCGGTGAGCGAGGTGGCTGCCTCGGCGGTGCGGTCGTTGAGGCCAGATCTCAGAATCATCCCGAACGCGGTCGATGTCGGGCAATATCGAGGTGAACTCGACAAGAAGCCGCGGCGGATCGTGTTCCTGGGTCGGGATGAGCCTCGCAAGGGATTGGATGTTCTGCTCGCCGCTTGGCCTGACATCATAAGAGTGGTGCCGGCCGCGGAACTCGACGTGATCGGGGCGGACCGTGCCGAGCCGCTTCGAGGCGTCCGGTTCCACGGACGGGTCGCGGATTCCGAGAAACGCAGCATCCTGGGAGAAGCTTCGGTATTCGTTGCGCCGAACCTCGGCGGTGAGAGTTTCGGGATCACCTTGCTCGAGGGCATGGCCGCCGGCTGCGCGGTGGTTGCCTCTGATTTGCCGGCGTTTCAAGCGGTTGGAGGAGACGCAGTCGAGTTCTTCCCGCGCGGGAACGTCGAGGGACTTGCGACCAAGGTCGCCGGGCTTCTGCTGGACGAGAAACGCAGGGTCGGAGTGGCGGAAGCCGGCATGCGGCGATCGGAGATCTACGACTGGACTACAGTGCTGCCTGCGTACATAGATTTGTACCAGTCCGCCCTTTGCGGCCCCTGATCGCATTACCCCCTGAGGCCATGCAAAAGCTACTCGAACGCTTCAAGAATCTCTCCAGTGCACAGCAACTCGCCGCCGGGGGCGGAGCGGCTGTGATACTCATCCTGCTGGTCACTGCTCTACTGCTGTCGGGCGGCGGTGACGGGTCACAGGAAGAGCCGTCGACCACGACTACAACCACCACTGTTGCCGAGACCACGACGACGACCGAACCGGAAACGACCACCACAACCACCCCGCCTGAGGTCACCGGGCAGGTTTGGCCCTTGACCGGTGTGACCGATCCGGAGGCCGTGCCCTCGGCGCCGATTCTCGTGGCGAAGATAGACAACAGCCCATCTTCTCGACCCCAGACCGGGCTGCGCGAGGCCGACATGGTGATCGAGGTCTTGGTGGAGGGCGGGGTAGCCCGGTTTCTCGCCTTCTATCAATCGACGATCCCGATCGAAATCGGGCCCATCCGCAGCACACGCGAGGTAGATCCGAAGCTCATCGCACCGTTTGGGGTCGTGTTCGCTCACTCGGGCGGAGTCGATTCCAACGTACAGGCAATCCGTGAGGTGGCGGTTGATGCCGGCCACCCGGTTCTCGGCGCGGCGGCTTATGCTCGAGACCCGGATCGGCCGGCGGTTTACGACCTCATGCTGAATCCGGACCCGGCGCTCGAACTGGCCGGGGAGACCAGCGGTGATATCTGGTTCCGGTTCGACCAGGACTTGCCCGAAGGCGACTACGAGCAAGCGCTCACCGTCGACGTGTCGATGTCGCCGTTGACCGACCTCACCTACCGGTGGTCGTCGACGGACGAGGGCTTCCTGCGTTTTCACGGAGACAAGGCTCACCTCGACGACACCGGGGAGCAGGTAGTTGTGAACAACGTCTTGGTGCTCGAAGTCGAGCAATTCGACAGCGGCCGAACCGACGGTGCAGGCAATCCCGTGCCCGATTACCGGGTCACCGGAACCGGTGATGCCTACCTGTTCCGCGATGGGGTCGCCATCCGGGGAACATGGGAGAGAGGCAGTCAGGACGGCTTCTTCAGAATCCTCGACGATGACAGCCAGCCCATCCCACTGGCACCGGGAAGCGTTTGGATCGAACTCATGCCGAACGGCCGCAGTCTGGCCTGGCAGTAGAATCAGTAGAAAAGGAGCACGAGGTGGAACGAGGGACCGAACGAGTCAAGCGAGGGCTTGCGGAAATGCTCAAGGGCGGCGTCATCATGGACGTCGTCAACGCCGAGCACGCAAGAATCGCTCAGGATGCCGGCGCTGTGGCAGTCATGGCCCTCGAACGGGTTCCCGCCGATATTCGAGCCGACGGCGGGGTCGCCCGTATGTCGGACCCGGAAATGATCGAAGGGATCATGGATGCGGTCACCATCCCGGTGATGGCCAAAGTCCGTATCGGACACTTCGTCGAAGCGCAGATCCTCCAGTCGATGGGCGTCGACTACATCGACGAGTCCGAAGTGCTCACGCCTGCCGACGAAGAGCACCACATCGACAAATGGTCGTTCACGACCCCCTTCGTGTGCGGAGCCCGCAACCTGGGTGAGGCACTTCGCCGGATCGGCGAAGGGGCCGCCATGATTCGCACTAAGGGTGAGGCGGGTACCGGAAACGTCGTTGAGGCGGTCCGGCACATGCGGCGCATCACAAACGAGATACGGTCGCTCGCCTCGATGACGCCGGAGCAGCTGATGTCGGCGGCAAGGGATCTGGGAGCCCCGTTCGATCTCGTCCAGGAAGTCGCCGAGACCGGCAAGCTGCCCGTGGTCAACTTCGCAGCGGGGGGGCTCGCCACTCCGGCGGATGCGGCCCTCATGATGCAACTGGGATGCGACGGAGTGTTTGTCGGCTCCGGGATATTCAAGAGCTCGGACCCGTCGGCGCGTGCCAAAGCAATCGTTGAAGCCACCACCTATGCCAACGACCCGGACCAGCTGGTCAAGGTTTCCAGAGGCCTCGGTGAGGCCATGCCCGGCAAGGAGATCGCCGGCCTCGACGTGCAGTTGGCCGACCGGGGCTGGTGAGGATGGGCCCGGTCGGCGTTCTCGCCCTCCAGGGAGATTTCCGGGAGCACCAGCAGAGCCTCGAACGATTGGAAGTCGAGACTCGTCAAATCAGAAGACCGACCGATCTGAACGGCGTGACCGCTCTCGTCCTTCCGGGTGGCGAATCGACGACCATCGGACGGCTGGCCACCCTATACGGAATGATCGACCCACTTCGAGAAGCGATCAGAGGCGGACTGCCGACTCTCGGCACCTGCGCCGGTCTCATCTTCCTCGCCGCCGAGGTTGTCAGGGACGGTCCGCCCCTACTCGAAGTCCTGGACGTCGTGGTCGAGCGAAATGCCTTCGGTCGTCAGAACGAGTCCTTTGAGAACCTGGTGGATGTCGAGGGTCTCGACTCGCCGATCGTCGGCGTCTTCATCAGGGCACCCCGGGTGGTCGGCGTCGGGCCGGACGTCCGGGTCCTGGCCACCCACGCCGAACAGATCGTGATGGTGCGACAGGGCAATGTTCTCGCCGCCGCGTTCCATCCGGAGTTGACGGACGATCTGCGGATTCACGAGATGTTGTTGAGTATGCGGGAGGAGAACTGATGGCAGGTCATTCGAAATGGGCCAACATCAAGCATCGGAAGGGCCGCCAGGACGCGGCTCGCGGAAAGCTGTTTGCCAAACTCGCCAAGGCTATCGAAGCCTCCGCCCGCCAGGGTGGGGGTGATCCGGCGATGAATCCCACCCTGGCGACCGCGATCGCCAAGGCCAAGGCTGCCTCGATGCCCAACGACAACATCGATCGGGCGGTCAAGCGAGGGTCCGGAGAAGGCGCAGATGCCGTCGACTTCAGCGAGGTCTGGTATGAGGGATACGGCCCGGGGGGCGTTGCGGTATACATCCATGTTCTGACCGACAACCGGAATCGGGCGGCTTCGGACGTCCGATCGACGATGACTCGAAACAACGGGAGCCTCGGGGAACCCGGTTCCGTCGGATATCTCTTCGAGCAGAAGGGATACATAATCGCCACCGGAGACGAGGAGACGGTGATGCTCGGCGCCCTCGACGCAGGCGCGGAGGATGTTCGTGAATCGGATGGAGCCTTCGAGGTCATCACACCGCCTTCCGATATGCCTTCGGTCAAAGACGCTTTGGAAGAGCTGGGGGCCACAATCGAATCCGCCGACGTGACCCAGTTGCCCAGCACGACGGTTCCTCTCGAAAGAGAGACGGCAGGCAAGGTGCTACGACTGATCGACGCGTTGGAGGATCTCGATGACGTCCAGGACGTCTACGCCAATTTCGACATACCGGACGAGGTCATGGCGGCACTCAGTGAGTGAGAAGCCCAGGTTCCCCGGTACCCGGTCTCATCGGTACCGTGTCACCTGCGAAATACTCCGTACGGAGCAGCCGGCCGCCTAGGCTCTCGTACATATGTTCGTTTTGGGAATCGATCCCGGACTCACCAGAACCGGATACGGGCTCATCGACAGCACTGCCGACGGACCGCGTCTCCGCGCAGTCGGTGTGATCCGAACCGACACCGGAGATTCAACTGCATACCGTTTGCTGGAGCTGCACCGTGATCTGACCGAGATCATCGAAGAGCACCGGCCGGACGCCATGGCGATAGAACAGGTATTCACAAACAAGAATCTCCGAACCTCGATCGCCGTCGGGCGGGCCTCCGGCGTCGCCCTGCTGGCGGCCGCGGCAGCCGGGCTCCCGGTTCACGAGTACACCCCCACGCAGGTGAAATCGGCGGTGGCCGGCTTCGGCCAGGCCGACAAACGCCAGGTTCAGCGTATGGTGGCTCAGCGGCTCGGACTGGTAGAGGCACCGAAACCGGCGGATGCCGCAGACGCCCTGGCAGTCGCTATCTGCCATCTTCAGGCTTTTCGCCTGGCGGCGAGGATGCCGGGATGATCGGTCGTCTCCGGGGAACGATCGTCGCGCGTCGCACCGACGGTGTGACTCTGGACGTTGCAGGCGTCGGGTACGAGGTCATTGTGACTCCACAGACCCTCAGCTCTGTTCCGGGCGTTGGAGAAGCCGCCGTGCTCCACACCCACCTGCACGTTCGTGAAGATGCGATGACTCTCTACGGCTTCGCGGACGAGCAGGGTCGCGACATGTTCAGGCTGCTTCTGGCTACCTCGGGCATTGGTCCGAAGGTGGCGATGGCGATCCTGGGCAGCATGCGCGTCGATGAGCTTCATCGTGCCGTCATCGGAGAAGACATCGATGCTCTCACGGTCGTTCCCGGCATCGGCAAGCGGAGTGCACAGAGGTTGTTGATCGACCTCAAGCCGAAACTGGTCGACGCAGACTATGTTTCGCTGGGCGGAGACTCCGGGTCCGGACGGGTTCGCGAGGCACTCGAAGGTCTCGGCTACGCGGCCGCGGAGATCCGTGCGATCATTCCCGAGATTCCCGAAGATGCGCCCCTGGAGGAGCAGATCCGTGTGGCGCTGAGGGCTTTGGGGAGGCAAGCATGAGAGACGAGCGGATCCTGATGGCCGACCCAGTGAGCGAGGAAGAGCAGGCCACCGAGCTGAGCCTGCGGCCGCGTCGACTCGACGAGTTCGTCGGCCAGCCGAAACTGAAGGAACGGCTCGGCATCTCGATCGACGCAGCGGCACAGTTGGGCAAACCACTCGACCACGTCTTGCTGTCCGGCCCGCCGGGGCTCGGAAAGACGACCCTGGCAACGATCCTCGCCAACGAACTAGGCACTCGCCTCCGTGTTACGTCAGGTCCGGCGCTCGAGCGACCGGGCGACCTCGCTTCGATGTTGACCAATCTCGAACAGGGTGATGTGTTCTTTGTCGATGAGATTCACCGGCTGCCCCGTATTGTCGAAGAGGTCCTCTATCCGGCGATGGAAGATTTCGAACTCGACATCATTCTCGGCAAGGGGCCGTCGGCTCAGTCGATTCGACTCGACCTTCCTCGTTTCACGCTGGTCGGGGCAACAACGCGCAAGGGCAAGGTGACCGCCCCTTTGCGGGACAGGTTCGGAATCGTCGACAAACTGGATTACTACGAGGCCTCCGATCTGAAGGCGATCGTCACCCGGTCTGCTGCGATCCTCGACGTGGACATCACGGAAGATGGGGCTGGGATAATCTCACGGCGGAGCCGCGGAACCCCCCGAATCGCCAATAGGTTGCTGGCACGGGTCAGGGATTACGCCATCGCCCGCGCCGCCGGCATCGTCGATGAGCCCACGACCCGCAAGGCCCTCGAGATCTTCGAAGTCGACGAGTTGGGCCTCGACAAAGTCGACCGAGCGATAATTGCTTCCATCGTGAACAAGTTCGGAGGCGGGCCGGTGGGCCTGTCCACTCTGGCGATCGCGGTCGGCGAAGAACCGGAGACCGTCGAAGACGCCTACGAGCCGTTCCTGCTCCAGATCGGCCTGCTGCAGCGCACCCCTCGCGGGCGGATGGCAACCGCCTACGCCTACACGCACCTGGGACTCGAGCCACCTGCGACACCGCAGCAGATCCTGCCGGGTACCTAGGAGTCCTCGAAGCCCGGAGGCCGACCTAAGCTTCCTGCTCGATGAAAACGGCCGATTTCTTCTACGACCTGCCGGAGACGGCCATTGCCCAGACCCCGATCGAGCCGCGCGATGCGGCGCGGCTGTTGGACACCCGCGACATGACGGATAGGCGATTCGAGGAGCTTCCCCACATGCTCGAAGCGGGCGATCTCCTGGTCGTGAATCGGACGAGGGTTCGGGCGGCACGCCTGCTGGGAACGAAGAGTGAGACCGGAGGAGCCGTTGAAACCCTCCTTCTCTCCCAGACGGGTGACGGTGGTTGGGATGCACTGATAAAACCGGCACGACGGGTCCGTGCCGGCTTGCGGATCGAGTTCGCGCGAGGGCTCAACGCGGTCGTGCGGCAAGCGCCCGTCGACGGGCGCTGCATCATCGAGTTTCCCGGGCGGGACGATCACGAGTTGCCTGATCTCATCGAGGCAATCGGTCAGGTTCCGCTTCCTCCATACATCCGGGAACCCCTGGCGGACGCAAGTCGATACCAGACGGTCTACGCGAACGAGGTCGGCTCGGCAGCCGCTCCGACGGCCGGACTGCACTTCACGGAGAATGTATTGAAATCCCTCGCCGAGCGGGGAGTCGAAAGGGCGCACGTCGATCTGGAGGTCGGTCTGGACACTTTCAGGCCGATTTCCGTCGAGGAGGTTGAAGACCATCGAATGCACAGCGAGAAGGTGCTGGTTCCCGAGGAAACCTGCGCGGCGATTTCTGCGACGAGAAGAAGGGGGGGACGGATCGTTGCGGTCGGAACCACGGTCGTGCGCTCCTTGGAGTCGGCGGCCGACGAGGACGGCATCGTCCATCCTTTCGATGCTGCAACCGCACTCTTCATCAATCCCGGCTACCGGTTTCGCGCCGTCGACGGTTTGATCACGAACTTCCATGTACCCGGTTCTACCCTGGTAGTCCTCGTTGCGGCGATTCTCGGCAATCGATGGAGAGCGGCATATGAGGAGGCTCTCGAACGGGGGTATCGGTTCTTGTCTTTCGGTGATGCGATGTATGCGGAAGTGAAACGCCTGTGAATCCACCGGTGTCCCTTTCCATAGAAGCCAGGGACGGCCCGGCGCGTGCCGGCAAGCTCTCCACGCCGCACGGAGAGGTTCCGACACCGGGATTCATGCCCGTCGGAACGCGAGGCTCCGTCAGGGCACTGGACACAGCCGACCTCGTGGAAGTCGGGGCGCATATGGTTCTGGCCAACACATACCACTTGATGCTGCGCCCCGGGGCCGAGTTGATCGATCGGCTGGGCGGTCTCCATGAGTTCATGGCCTGGGACGGGCCGATCCTGACGGACTCGGGCGGGTACCAGATTTTCTCGCTCGGTCCGAAGATCGATGACGACGGTGCTTCCTTCCGCTCCACCTATGACGGCTCGCAGGTGCGTCTGACACCGGAGGAGGCCGTTCGTGTTCAAGAACTCCTCGGCCCCGATATCGCGATGGTGCTGGACGAGTGCATAGGGCTGCCGGCTCCCAGAGAACAGGTGCAATCGGCCATGGAGCGAAGCCTCCGGTGGGCCGAACGAGCAGTCGAAGCCCATTCGCGGCCCGACCAGGCGCTGTTCGGGATCGTGCAGGGGGGCGTCGATGATGAGCTCAGGGCTATGAGCGCCAGGGCCACGGCGGAACTGGGGTTTGCCGGGTTCGGGATAGGGGGGTTGTCGGTCGGCGAACCGCCCGAGGAGAGAAACCGAGCTCTCGAGGCGGCGCTGGCCGAACTCCCGGACGGCAAGACCCGCTACGTGATGGGGCTGGGCGATGCCGAGGGCGTTCTAGACGCTATTCAACGCGGAGCCGACCTCTTCGATTGTGTGTGGCCGACACGCCTCGCCCGCCACGGGAAGGTCCTGACTGTCGACGGGGACTTCAATATCCGTCGAGCCGAGAACTCAGACGATGCAGGACCCATTCACCCCGAATGTACCTGCACCACTTGCCGGCGCTACAGCAGGGCGTACCTCCGGCATCTGGTGGTGACCGGTGAACTCGCCGCCCACCGATTGCTGACGATCCACAACCTGCACTTCACTCTGAATCTCTTGAAGGAAGCCCGGCTGGCCATCACGGCCGGTTCCTTTGCCGAGTTCCGCGCGACGGTCGGCGACCGCCGCGCGTTTTCCGATATCGGTCGCGGTAGCTAGCATCCCGCCGGAGCCCGCACAGCGGGCCATCTTCGTGGAGAGCATTGTGATTCTTGCCCAAGCTGCTGAAACTCAGCCAAGTTCATTACCAACACTGATTCTGTTCCTGTTCCTCGGAGCGGTCTTCTATCTGATGATCATCCGGCCCCAGCGTTCGCGCATGCGGAAGCAACAGGAACTGGCCGATTCCCTGGAGATCGGTGACCGGGTTCAGACCGTAGGAGGCATCTTCGGTTCCGTTCGGCGCATCGATGAGGACGGTGTCGTTCTCGATGTGGAGAACGGCGCACTGAAGTTCAGCAAACGAGCTATAGCCACCAAGGTCAACCAAGACTGATGTCCAAACGCATTGTTGCGCTCGCGGCGGTCCTGACGATCGCCTGGGGAGGTGTCGCGCTGGCCGTTGCCACCGACACCGGTCCCGAACTCGGCCTCGACTTGCAGGGCGGTGTTTCGGTGATTCTGCGTGCGCCCGAAGACACCGATGCGGATGTCCTCAAGAGAGCGGTCGAGGTCATGCGGAGACGCATAGAAGCCTTCGGCGTCCAAGAACCGGACATTGTCCAGTCGGGTGATCGCAACGTGCTCATCCAGCTTCCCGGCGTCACCAATCAAGAGCAAGCTCTGAGCGTGATCGGCCAGACGGGCCGATTGTCGTTCCGCCCCGTGCTGGCGCAGCGGGACACCCTCACGGACATCTTCGGCAGCACCGACACGACGCAGGCGGCCGAGGATGAAGGTTCCACGACGACGACGATCCCCGGGGTCGATCCAGTCACAGGGCTGACGATCAAAGACGAGCCGAGCCAGCAGGCTTGGCTGGCGTCCTATCTCCCCGACGGATCCGTCGATGAGGTCTTCCTGCTCGACGGGACCGACCTTCTCGGTGAACAGATCGATGAAGCACTTCCCTATTTCGACCCGACGGAAAACCGCTGGGTCGTGCAGCTCGGTCTCGACTCCACCGGAGCCCAAGCTTTCGAGGCGATGACCAGAGCGGCCGCGCAATACGCCTTGTACGTCGATCCGCAGCGCCGCATCGCAATTGTGCTCGACGGCGAGGTCATGTCCGCACCCTGGGTGACTCCCGATGAGGGCATCGCCGGCGGTACGGCGATCATCAGCGTCGGATCTCAGGAGGAGGCCAACGACTTGTCGGTTGTGCTTCGCTACGGCTCACTGCCGATTTCCTTCGAGCGGCTTGACGTGAAGAAGGTCTCCGCGACGCTCGGGTCCGATTCACTGCAGGCAGGTTTGCTGGCGGGGATCGGCGGCCTGGTCCTGGTAGCCGTCGCCGTCATCGTTTACTACCGGGTCCTCGGATTGGTCACCGTCGTGGGAATCACCGTCTTCGGCAGCCTGTTGATCGCCACCATCGGATTGCTGGGCCGATGGCCGGGCGTGACGCTGACCCTGTCCGGAGTCACGGGAATCATCGTCGCGATCGGCATCACCGCCGATTCCTATATCGTGTTCTTTGAGCGGATAAAGGAGGAGATCCGTGAGGGGCGGCCTTTGCAGCTGGCAGTCGACGAAGGGTTCTCACGGGCATTTCGCACGATCCTGACCGCCGATACCGTCTCCATCATGGGTGCATTCCTCCTGTATGCACTGGCCATCGGTCCGGTCAAGGGTTTTGCGCTCTCGCTAGGGATCGCAACGTTCGTCGACATCGCCGTTGCCTACTTCTTCACCAGGAACGCCGTCGGCCTGTTGGCGCGCACGAGCCTTGGTGAGGGTGGCTGGTTCTCGATACGAGGTGCATCCGGCGTTGCACTCGAGGGAGGCAGATCATGAGCACCTTCTCGCGGTTGTATCGCGCCGAGACCGAATACGACTTCGTCGGCGGACGCAAGCGATGGTTCGCGGTCTCCCTGGCGTTGGTGAGTCTGTCTCTCCTGGGGTTTCTGATCCGGGGACTGAACCTCAACGTCGACTTCGAGGGTGGCGTCACCGTCCAGGTGGACAACAAGACCAACTCGAGTGTGGCCGACATGCGCGAGGCGCTGTCGGGAATAGGGTTGAGCGACGCCCGTATCGAGTTTCTGGAGTCGCTCGACGGCTCCAGCGCCTTCCGTGTGCGGACCCAGGCACTAGACCCGTCGGTTGAAAGCCGGCTGGTTCTGACGGTGGCCGAGACCGCCGGCGTCGGAATCGACGAAACCGACGTAGATGCGGTGGGCCCAACGTTCGGCGAGGAAATCACGCGGCGCGCCGTAGAGGCTCTTCTGGTGTTCCTGGTAGTCGTTGCTTTGTTCATCTCCTGGCGTTTCGAATGGAAGATGGCGATGGCCGGGCTGACCGCCCTGTTTCATGATCTGGTCATAACGTTCGGCGTCTACGCGCTGGTGGGTTTCGAAGTCACTCCGGCGACGGTTGTCGCCGTGCTGACGATCCTTGGATACTCGCTGTACGACACGGTCGTGGTGTTCGACAAGGTGAACGAGAACGTCGAATCGTGGAGCGACAAACACACCTACACCGAGGTAGTCAACAAGGCGATGAACCAGGTGTTGATGCGGTCGATAAACACATCTATGACGAGCTTGTTGCCGGTCGGGTCCTTGCTGTTCATCGGTTCCTATCTTCTCGGCGCCAGCACACTTCGCGAGTTCGCCCTGGCGTTGTTCGTGGGGATCGCGGCCGGCACGTACTCGTCGATATTCGTCGCCTCGCCACTGCTCGCCGTATGGAAGGAAAAGGAGGAATACTGGCATAACCATCGTCGCCGGCTGGAAGGCCGGCGCGATGCGAGAATCGCCAAGACCTCCGCCACTCCGGCCGTCGCGCCGCAGGCATCCAGACCCCCATCTTCCGGCGGGGCCACGCCCAGGCCTCCAAAGAAGAAGCGCAGGAAGCGCTAGGGGCCTGACCCGCCGCCATCTGCGCTGCTTTCTCTACCTGGTACGCTCCGCCCGTGATAGAAACAACGCTTCGCTCGCTGATCCGTGACGTTCCCGACTTTCCAGAGCCGGGTGTCCTGTTCAAAGACATCACACCGGTTCTCGGCAACGCGGATGCTCTGGCCGAAATCGTCGAGGCGCTGGCCGAGCCGTATAGGGAGCGCGGGATCACGAAAGTGGCAGGAATCGAATCGCGCGGATTCATTCTGGCAACGCCGGTGGCGACGGCCCTCGGCGCAGGATTCGTGCCTCTTCGCAAGCCGGGCAAGCTTCCCTACGACGTGATTCGTGAGGAGTACTCACTCGAGTACGGAACCGACGCACTCGAGATGCACACGGACGCGGTCGATTCGAATGATCGGGTCCTGGTAGTCGACGATGTGATCG
Organism: Acidimicrobiia bacterium; assembly: GCA_035471805.1. NCBI lineage: Bacteria > Bacillati > Actinomycetota > Acidimicrobiia > Acidimicrobiia bacterium. Next base: position 30,313 of record DATIPS010000057.1, read on the forward strand.
CAACCGGGGGCACTGCTGCAGCAGCCCTCCGGCTCCTCGAGCGTCCCGGTGCAGACATCGTGGGCATGGTTGTGCTGGTCGAACTCGCGTTCCTCAACGGTCGAGCTGCGTTGAACGGCGTGCCGATGAGTGCTCTAGTTACGTATGGCGACTGAGGCCGAGCATCGCGCCGACGAAGCCCTCGTCGCTGAAGTCGATCCAATCGTTCGCGTGTTCGCGAAGTCCCATCCGGGTGCGGAAATCGACCCGATCATCCGGGCCTACGATGTCGCTCACCGGCAGCACATGGGTCAGTTCCGCATGTCCGGAGAGCCCTACATAACGCACCCTCTGGCGGTGGCGCTGGTACTCGCCGAGTACGGCCTCGACCTCGACACGATCGTCGCCGGCATCCTCCACGACACTGTTGAGGACACGGATCTAACGCTCGAAGACGTCGAGAAGGAGTTCAACCCGCAGGTGGCAGCTCTGATCGATGGTGTCACGAAACTCGACCGGGTGCGTTTCGGCTCGAAGGAAGTCGCTCAGGCGGCCACGATCCGGAAAATGGTCGTGGCGATGGCACAGGACGTGCGGGTTCTCTTGATCAAACTGGCCGATCGCTTGCACAACCTTCGCACCATCGATCCGCTCCCGAGCGAGAAACAGCTCCGCATCGCCACCGAGTCTCTCGAGGTATACGCACCGCTGGCCCATCGCCTCGGCGTGCAGGAGATCAAGCACGAAATGGAGAATCGTTGCTTCAAGATCCTGATGCCCGGCCGATACGCCGAGATCGAGGAACAGATCCAGCAGCGTGCCCCTGCGCGCGGCGCTTCGATCGATGCGGCAGTCGGTGAAGTCCGCGAAGTTCTCGCGGCGTCCGGAATCGTCGCTGAGGTAACCGGGCGCCCCAAGCACCACTATTCGATCTACCGGAAGATGGTGACTACCGGCCAACCCTTCGAAGATATCCATGATCTGATCGGCATCCGCATAATCACCGACGATGTTCGCAGCTGCTACGGAGCTCTGGGCCTGATTCACACGATGTGGCCCCCCGTTCATGGCCGTTTCAAGGACTACATCGCGATGCCGAAGTTCAACCTGTATCAGAGCATCCACACCACGGTGATCGGCTCGGACGCCAAACCGCTGGAAGTGCAGATCCGCTCCCGGGACATGCACGAGAGGGCCGAGTACGGTATCGCCGCCCATTGGCGATACAAGGAGGGAGCCGGCTCCGACTTGCCGTGGATGGCCGATCTCAGGCTCCTCCAGGACGAGCACGACGATCCCGAGGAGTTCCTCGCCCATTTGAAGCTGGACCTCTACCAGGACGAAGTGTTCGTGCTCACCCCGAAGGGCCAGGTAAAGACACTCCCGCGCGGCGCGACACCGATCGATTTCGCCTACTCGATTCACACTGAGGTCGGTCACCGATGTGCGGGCGCCAAGGTGAACGGGCGCCTCGTTCCTCTCGGTACGCGTTTGGAGTCGGGTGACATCGTCGAGGTCATGACCTCCAAGGCCCAGGACGCGGGGCCCAGCCGCGATTGGATGAACATCGTCCGCACCTCTCGCGCCAAGGCAAAGATCCGTCAATGGTTCTCAAAAGAGCGCCGAGAAGCAGCGCTGTCCGAGGGACGCGACCGGGTCGCCACGCTGATCAAGAAAGAGAACCTCGGCCTCAACGCGGCCGACCGCGATAACTCCCTCCTGCAGGTGGCACAAGAACTGGGTCACGCTGAACTGGAGAGTCTGTATGTTGCGGTCGGGGAGGGGGGCACCAGCGCTCAATCGGTATTGACCAGGTTCCTCCGTCTGGTTCGACCTGAGGAGACGATCGACGACCTCCTGGTGCCGCCCAGGCCGCGTAGTGAGATTCGGACCGGTCCGGGAATCATCGTCGAGGGTCTCGATGACGTCTGGGTACGTATTGCCCGTTGCTGTGCTCCCGTGCCCGGCGACGACATCATCGGTTTCGTCACGGTTGGTCGGGGCGTCTCGGTTCACCGTTCCGACTGTACGAACGTCGAGGCAATGGGTGACCGGCGGGAACGGATGATCGAGGTGACCTGGTCTCCCGAGCGGTCGGGTGTCTTTGCAGTGTGGATCCAGGTGGAGGCGCTCGATCGATCCGGATTGCTGCGTGATGTCACGAGCGCCGTTTCGGATCTCGGTGGAAACATCACCGCCTCCTCGTCCGGGACGGGACGCGATCGGGTCGCCATTCTCCGGTACGAGGTAGAAGTCTCGGAACCTGCCCAGGTCGAACGGCTTGTGGCAGAACTCCGCACCGTTGACGGCGTCTATGAAGCGTACAGGCTCGTTCCCGGGGGGCCGGGGGCCTAACTAGTCCCGACACGTCGGGTCCAGATGATTCTACGGAGTCCTCAAGGCCGGCATCTGCGATCCCGATAACCAACGCATGGAAGCTTTCCGCCAGCCCTGGCGTCGCGACGGCGAGGCCGGTTTCACGATCGTGGAATCGGTCGTGGCGCTGATGATCATCTTTGGGACCATTCTCGTCCTACTCCAGGCCCTGGACGGGTCGATCCGGGTCGTCAATGAGAGCCGGCACCAAACCGCGGCAATCGCCCTTTCGTCGGAGTTGCTCGAGCGAGCCCGTTCCCTCGAATGGGAAAACGTCGGGCTTACTGCGGCGAGCAACGACGCCGACTGCCTGACTCCGCCGCCGGTCGACGGGACGGCCGGCGTGGCCTGCCCGGACTGGGCGACCGAGTTCGGCGTGGTTCCCGACGGCATGGGTGGATACCTCTTCGAAGGAGAGCGGATCGTCTTCACGAACGGTGTGACATTCGACCCCTTCCTTCGATTCACCGATCAGGTCGTCCGGGACAACGTGAACTTCGATCGATTCCTGTTTGTAACCCAGCAAACCGACGCCGCCGGCAACGAGTTGTACCGGAAGATGACCGCCATCGTCCAGTGGAAACCCCCCAACGGTTACCCCAGGGAGGTGCGTCAGGTCACATTTGCATCTGCCTTCGAGGCACCCCCGAGCCCGATTCTGGACGCCAATATCGACTTCACGGGTGGGGCCGTCGCGATCGAGGGAGTCGTTGCGGGAACTTCCGGATGGTTGGACATGGCCCAGGAACGTCCCCTGCTCGTCAGCGGATCGTTTGTCGAGGGTCCAAGCAGCCACGTCCGTGCCACCTCCGACTATGTGTCTGCAGTTCATGTCGAAGTCAGTTCGCCCGCCAGCGAATGGGTATGGGACGATCCTCTGACCGGTTTCCGAAGCAGGGTGGCCGCCGACTCATTCGAGCTGAACTCGGACGATGATTTCGGCACTGCTGCCCCCCCGGCCGCTGCCGACGTCTTCACTCGAGCCCTTTCCACCTGGCAGGCCCCGGGAGTCACCCCTTTCCCTCCGAACTACGTGCTGATCGGGCGTGAATGGTCCGAAGGAGGAACGCCGAACTACACCGAGGTGACCTCGGCCGTTGCCCGAGCGAAGGATCCGTTCGACGGGTTGCCGCACGCCGAGTTGAGCGTCGAAGGTCCGGGCCGACTGGGCATCGCCACTATCGAATACGACCCCGCTATGTCGGTCTTCTACGGTGAGGCGCTCGGAACCTATGCCTTCCTTCCCTACTACCACGGAGCGACCGAGACAGGCAGCGCTCTCACCTACGAAGCAGTCATCGACCGCTTCTCGACCACCGACGTCTCCCGCAAGATCAGCGGAAAGCTCGGGCTCGAGAGCGAGATGGTCAATCTGCTGGTCGACGAGGTCTATTACAAGTTCGACAACAAGTTCATGGGGTGGCTACAGATCACCATGCCCTCATTGTCCGCCTCCTTTGCAGCAGGTGAGGCCGCCCTCGCTCCCACCCTGACTTCGGGTGAAGTACAGATCGAGTTCTGGAATCCGGACGACTCGGGTGAATACGAGGACCTCTTGGGGAAGACCGACCTCGACTCGATCTCCGGGTCGCTGATCGTTGTCGATCCTTCTTCTCCATTCTTGATGACAACCTCTATCGCGCCGCCGGGACATCCGGACCTCTACTACGAGGTCGTCATCGAGGAACTGGTCGTCAACGGGCCGGTCTCTTCCCGAACCACCTACGCAGGCGGGGCTACTGCGACGGTCCAGGTGGAGTTTCCACCGGTGGTGAGCGGCACGATTCACTATTACGTTCAGGACACCGTGATGGGGAGAGTCCTCTTCGACTACGAGATGACCTTCCACCTCGCCGGCGTGACGGGATCCGCCGCCTACATCAACCCGGACCTCTAGCCATGCGCTCCTTTCACGCCAGACAAGAAGGTTTGACCCTCCCGGAGCTCATGGTGGCGATTTTCCTGCTCGCGGTGGTATCCGTCGTGTTCCTTCCGACGCTGGTCAGCGGGATGCGGGCCACCGAGCAGATCACCAACGCCGCCCGCAGCAACGACAGTGCGCGCCTGGCGGTCCAGCGAATCGATCGCGAGATGCGAGCGGCACAGCAAATCTGCACCCCGCTTCCGGGCGACCCGCCGGGCGACACTCTCAGCTTCATCACACGGGCCTACACCGCCTCAACCACCGCCACGGGCACGCGCAACGTCGTCTACCAGCTCAACGGCACCGTTCTCGAGAAGTCGTTGGACGACGGAGCTACCTGGTCTCCGGTGATCGAGGGAGTCCTGAATGCGACGAAGGTCGATGAGGATTACAACCTGAGCCGGACGCCGTCGCGCGCACCCGGTACGGCGGGCGTTCCGCTCTTCACAAACGAACAGGCGAACGGTGAGCCGTCTTTCGGCAAAGTGATCACGGTCCGCATTTGGGTCGACGATGATCCGACGGACGACATCGGCGAGATCCTGCTGACGACTGAACTGTCCGGCCGGAACATCTGGGTACCGAACGGCCCGGGTTGCTAGGGGGAGGCATGACACACAGATTGAATGATCATGATGCAGGAATCGGAATCGTCACGGCGGTGATCGTCGCCTTCATCGTTTTCACTCTTGGTGCGGTCTGGTACTCGATTTCGATGCACGAGATCGACGAGACGACCTTCGATTCACATCGAACAACGGCCTTGCACGTGGCAGACGGAGGCATTCGCGAGGCGATGTATCAGCTATCTGCAACAACGCTGAACAACGATCCGTTCTGGGAGGGTTCCGGCACGGATGTGAGCGGGGTGTGCGAAGTGGTCACGGTCACCTCCGAGGTAAACGGTTCCCCGCGTCAACTTGGACAGTATTGGGTCCAGGTGACCGACTCGACTCCTTCCGACCTGACGGATTCTCGCTACTTCATAGAAGCCTGGGGTTGGGCGAGGGACACTCAGTCGCGGCAGCAGAGCATGAGGAAGATAGAGCAGGAAGTGGAGATCGCCACCGAACGCGGCTTCGTGTACGCCCTGTTCGCAGCCTCCGGCGGCCTTGCAGCCGGCAATCAAAAAACCATCTACGGCGACATCTACTCCGGCGCCGACATCGTCGTCGGCAATCACACCGAAATCTGGGCGAACGATGCCGGATTCGCCGGGGAGGGCGACATAACCACAGCCGGAACGTTGACGATCCCCAACGGTTCGAATCTCGAGATCGAAGGTAGCGCGTTCGTGCAGGAATACCTGTGGGACCACAGCTTGGGCTCGGTGTTCGGCACCGACGTCACCGTCGTCGAAGGCGGTGCCTACTTCAGGAAGTCGAACGTGGTGGGGAGCGTCAGCCTCGGAGGCGCCCTGGATCCGACATCCGACCTGACGGCCGGATCCCTGGCCACGGGGCTGCCGACTCTGGCCGACATCGACTCCCAGCCGCTCCCAGGCTTCGATTGGTCAACCATCGTGCTTGCTCACTCCGGCTTGTCCGTGGACGGTGGCCCGACTGCGAGTGGGCCGGTGTTCGAATGGTCGACCTGGGACAACTTCGAGGAATGGTACGAAGAGAATCGCGACGCAATGTACGGATACCACTACGTCAAGGAGTCCGGGTCGTATGCGTGGAAACTGTCCCAGGGTGGTTCGACCGAGTGGTCGGAAGACTTCATGCTGGTGTTCGACGGAAACCTCCTGCTCGAGGGAGGGTCGAGTCTCGATCCGTCTGCAACGGCACCGGTCTTGCTGACCTTCATCGCCAATGAGACGACCTCGGACTTCCAGTTCGGCAAGAACCTCTCCTCCAGTGACGATCTCCAATACGTCGTCTTCTCGAGGGGGACGGTCGGGGCCTCGAACCTGGCGAAGATCTACGGTGTCGTCTACGGCGAATCCGATAACTCGGCTAACAAGCTGGAGGTCCACTTCCGGCCGCCGAAGAGCGACATAGGTTTCACCTTCCCCACCAACCTGCGCGTGATGGCTCGACCGCTCGTGTGGCGCGAGGTTCCGGACGATCCGATTCCCTGCACGTTGCCGTAGAGGTCCGTTCGGGAACGCGTTCGCCATACCGGGTTTCCGGCCCATGGCCTCTGTCTGGCCTCCGCTAGCCTTCTGCGACATGCTGGTGGAATCCCGTTCGCTCTGGGTGGCGGAGACCAACACCTACGTAGTAGCAGCTGATGCCGGAGGTCCGGCCGTCGTCATCGACGCGCCGCCGGACCCTGCGGGAATCGGTCGCCTGCTGGTGGATCACGACCTGTACCCGGCCGCACTTCTGCTGACCCACGGTCACGTCGATCACATGGGCGGGGCGGGCGCGATCGCCAAAGGAAACGAGATGGCCGTATACGTCCATCCCGACGACGACTTCCTGACTTTGCACCCCGAACGGCAACTCCAACTGCTCTTCGGGATGACGCCGCCGGGAGACTACTCGCCGCCGGACCGGCTTCGCGACCTGGCCGACGGTCAGAAGTTGGAGATCGGCGGGATATCGATAGAAGTCCTTCATACTCCGGGACATACCCCCGGCCACTGCTGCTTCTTAGTTGAAGATGAGGGTGTGCTCTTCTCCGGTGATCAGCTGTTTGCAGGCTCGATCGGTAGGACGGATCTCCCCGGGGGCGACTACGAGACATTGATGCGGAGCATGGTCGACAAGATCCTTCCCCTGGGCGATGACGTAGTCGTGCATCCGGGTCACGGGCCTGCGACTACCCTGGCCCGCGAACGCCTCTTGAATCCCTTCCTTCAGGTCTGAACCAATGAACTTCACTCCGCCGAAAGGCACCGACGACATCCTTCCTCCCACGTCGCGCGCGTGGCGGCGAACCCTTCTCTGCTGGGAGAACCTCGCAGAACGTTACGGCTACGACCTGGTCATGGGTCCGATATTCGAGTCGACGGAAGTCTTCGCGCGAGGTGTCGGGGAATCCACCGAGGTCGTCCAGAAGCAGATGTACACCTTCGCAGACAAAGGCGGACGCTCTCTGACCCTCAGACCGGAAGGCACGGCATCGGTCGTCCGCGCCTTTCTCGGATCCGGCGCGCAGGGTGAGATGAAGCTCGCCTATTCGGGTCCGATGTTCCGGTATGAGCGGCCACAGGCAGGCAGACGCAGACAGTTCTATCAGACCGGTGTCGAGTACCTGGCGACCGCCGCACCCGATGCCGATGCCGAGGTGATCGAGTTGGGCTATCGATTCCTCGAGGAACTCGGATTCCCGGCGGTGGAGGTAGCGCTCAACTCGATCGGCGATGCAGCCTGCCGGCCGGCATATGTCGACGCCCTGCGGATCTACCTGAACGAGAAGCGGGAGGCGTTGTGCGATGAGAGCCTGGCCAATCTCGAAGCAAACCCGCTTCGGGTCCTCGACTGCAAAGTGTGTGCACCGCACCTCAGCGACTCACCGAAGGCCGTTGACTATCTGTGTTTCGAATGCGCCGCGCACTTCGCGTCGGTTCGGGAGCGTCTGGACGGTATCGGTATTCCATACCGCCTCGAACCGCGGCTCGTCAGGGGCCTTGACTACTACACCCGTACCGCGTTCGAATACATAGCGACCGGTTTCGATGCCGCCCAGAACGCGGTCGGCGGGGGAGGACGATACGATGGGCTGGCCGAGACTCTGGGCGGCCCGCCCGTCCCCGGGGTGGGGCTCGCCATGGGTATCGACCGCATTCTGCTGGCGGCCGGACAGACCGGACTCGATGTGATTCCTCTGGACCTCTTCGTTGTGGTCGCCTCACCGGAGCTGCGCGAACGGGCGGCCGGATTCCTGTCGGATCTGCGACGTGCCGGGGTGAGGGCCGACATGACACCGGACCAGCGGTCTGTGAAGGCGCAGTTCAGGGCAGCCAATCGCAGGAAGGCGGCCGGCGTGGCGGTCATCGGCGAAGAGTGGAACTCGAACCGGGTGGTCGTGAGAGATTTGACGACAAGTAGCCAAGAATTGATAAGCATCGAGGAGGTCGCCGAATGGGCGAAGAACATCCGTTGAGAACCGATTACGCGGGCACGCTGACCTCCGAGCGTGTCGGCGACCAGGTTCGATTGGCGGGCTGGGTGGATCGCCGGCGCGACCACGGGGGAGTCGTCTTCTTCGACATCCGTGACGCCTCAGGTCTGGCACAGGTCGTGGTGGATCCCGAGCAGCTACCGGCCGGTCGGGACTTGAAAATGGAGTACACGGTCACCGTCGGAGGGGAGGTACGGCTTCGCCCTGAAGGCACGATCAACTCTGATATGCCAACGGGTGAGATCGAAGTAGTCGCATCCGACGTTCAGATTCTCAGCTCTGCCGAGACGCTTCCCTTCATGATCAACGACCGGGTCGAAGTAGACGAGCGACTCAGGCTCCAGTACCGCTATCTCGATCTTCGCCGGCCGCGGATGGCCGCCAACCTGCGTGCACGTTCGAACGCCATCCGGGCGATGCGAGAGACTCTCGACGAGTTGGGTTTCCTCGAAGTCGAGACACCGACGTTGATCCGTTCGACCCCTGAAGGGGCACGGGACATGCTCGTGCCGAGTCGCCTCAACAAGGGGTCGTTCTATGCCCTCCCGCAATCGCCGCAACTGTTCAAGCAGTTGCTGATGGTCGGCGGCGTAGATCGTTACTACCAGATCGCTCGCTGCTATCGCGACGAGGACTTTCGCAGCGATCGGCAGCTCGAGTTCACCCAGCTGGATATCGAGGGCGCTTTCTGGGGACAAGACGGGGTTCTCGAGACGCTGGAGCAGGTGATCGTGTCGGTCGTCGAGCGGGCAAGAGGAGTAACCATTCCTCGCCCTTTCAAACGCATGACCTACGCAGAGTCGATGGCCCGCTACGGCACGGACAAACCCGACCTGCGGTTCGGAATGGAGATCACAGACCTCGGCGACATCTTCGAGAAGAGTGAGTTCAAAGCTTTCAGCGGCGCTCTGGAAGGCGGTGGTGCCGTTAGGGGAATGAATGTCGGTGCTCTCGGGCTCTCTCGCTCAGGACTGGACGGGCTCGTCGCCAGGGCCAAGGAACTCGGCGCGAAGGGCATTGTGTGGATGGTCACGGAGGATGATGGAACGCTCCGCTCTCCTGTGGCCAAGTTCCTGACCACTGCGGAGCTGCAGAGCTTGAGTTCCAGATTCGATACCGCTCCCGGAGATGTCCTCCTCATTGCGGCGGACGATGCGAAGCTGGTGAGCAGCGTGCTCGGACAGCTGCGAATCGAAGTGGGTCGACCCAAAGGTCACAGTGAGCTGGCGTTCCTGTGGGTTGTCGATTTCCCGGTCTTCGAGGAGACGGAGGGCGGCGACCTGGCCCCGGCACATCATCCGTTCACTTCGCCCGTGAGTGTCTCTGAGATGCGGGACAATCCCAAGGAAGCTATCTCGAAGGCCTACGACCTCGTTCTCAACGGCAGCGAGCTCGGATCCGGAAGCGTCAGAATTCACGACCCGGAGGTGCAGAAACAGGTCTTTGAGGTTCTCGGGATATCAGATGAGGAAGCCGAGAGCCGCTTCGGGTGGTTCATCAAAGCATTGCGATACGGCACGCCTCCGCATGCCGGATTCGCAGTGGGAATCGACCGTTTGCTGGCAATTCTGCAGGGAGAGCAGAGCATTCGGGATGTGATTCCTTTCCCGAAGACGCAGACGGGCGTCGATCCCATGACAGAATCTCCCAAGCCGGTGGACGACTTCCAGCTCATTGAGCTTGGAGTGAATCTTCGCCCCGAGGTACGCGCCGCGCTGGCCGGCTCGAGCGAAGCCAAAGAGTAGAACCGGTGGGAAGGCCGATCGATCCCATGAAAAAGAGTGCGCAGCAGGACGACGCTGCCGTCGCGCACGGCTCGATCTAGCGGAATGCAGGACGACCTCTTCGCCCCTCACCGTCGAGCGCGGCTCTCCGCGGTCGCCCCGCTCCCTGCCAGGATTCGCCCGGCAACGCTCGACGAAGTGGTCGGCCAGAAGCACCTTCTCGAGAAAGGCTCTGCTTTTCGTTCGATGGTCGAGCAGGGTCGCCCGGTATCAATGATCTTGTGGGGCCCTCCGGGCACCGGCAAGACGACTCTCGCTCGTCTGGTGGCGAGCGAGTCCGCGGCAGTATTCGAGCAACTCTCTGCGGTCTCGGCGGGCGTCAAGGATGTTCGTGAGGTCCTGCAAAGAGCCCGGCAGCGCCTCGAAACCGACGAACGGCGCACCGTTCTCTTCCTGGACGAGATCCACCGGTTCACCAAATCACAGCAAGACGCCCTGCTTCCCGGAGTTGAGGACGGAACGGTCATCCTCGTGGGAGCGACCACCGAGAACCCGTTCTTCGAGGTCAACTCTCCGCTGATCAGCCGTTGCACTCTGTTTCGTCTGGAGTCCCTGACCCCGGCAGAGCTGTCAGAGCTCATCCGGCGCGCCGTTTCCGACCCGGATCGCGGGATAGGCAAACCGGGAGTCGAGATCTCCCCGGAGGCTGAGACGGCACTGGCGGATCGGACCGGAGGCGACGCGCGCCTTGCGCTGAACGCTCTCGAGATGGCCGCTCATGTCGCCGCCGGGCGTGGGTCGGGGCTCATCGAAACGACAGATATCGAGGATTCACTGCAGCGCCGCATCATTCGTTACGACAAGTCGGGCGATCAGCACTACGACATCGTGTCGGCCTTCATCAAATCAATGCGCGGGTCCGACCCCGACGGCGCCATGTTCTGGCTGCACACGATGCTCGGAGCCGGCGAGGACCCGGAGTTCATCGCAAGGCGTATGATCATCTTTGCCTCCGAGGACGTTGGTCTTGCCGATCCCCATGCACTGTCCATCTCGGTTGGGGCGTTCCAGGCTCTCCAGTTCGTGGGACTTCCGGAGGCGTCTTTCGCGCTCAGCGAGGCTGCGATCTACCTTGCAACCGCGCCCAAGTCCAACTCTGTCACCCGGGCAATGGCACGGGCCCGCGAAACGGTTGAGAGCAATCCGGGGGCTCAGGTTCCGGCACATCTCCGGGACTCCCACTATCCGGGTGCCGGCAAACTGGGCCATGGTTCCGGGTACCGCTATCCCCACGACTTCGAGGGTCACATCGTCCGGCAGCAGTATCTTCCCGATGGAGTCGAAGACGTTGTCCTCTACGTGCCGGACGCCGAAGGCCATGAGAGTGAGATCGCGGAGCGGCTGGCCGCCTGGGATGCTCTTCTTGGCCGTCCGAACAGGCCGGGACGGTAGGATCTCGTTATGTTGCGTCGGATACGCTGGTTCCTTCTCGGCCTCACAGCCGGGATCGGAGGTTCGGCCTGGCTGGTGAGCAAGGCACGTGTCGCCCGCCAGCGTCTCTCCCCGGCAACGGCCGCTCAGGTGGCCGCCGACCTCCTCGACGCCGGGAGCCGGAGATTGGCCGGATAACGGCCCGGCGGTCGGTGCTTGCCCGCCCGGTAGACCACCGCTGATGGCTCACAGCTCATTGGAGCTAACCTGTGGCCTCCATGAACAGCAATCAAATCCGCAGAAAATTCTTGTCGTTCTTCGAAGAGCGCGACCACGTCGTCCGCCCGTCGGCCTCACTGATTCCGATCGACCCCACTCTGCTGCTCACCAATGCCGGGATGGTCCCGTTCAAACCGTACTTCCTGGGTGAGGAGACCCCTCCCTACCGGCGCGCCACGTCCATTCAGAAATGCGCACGCACGGTCGACATCGACATCATCGGCACCACGACACGTCACTTCTCCTTCTTTGAAATGCTCGGGAATTTCAGCTTCGGCGAGTATTTCAAGGAAAAGGCCATCCCCTGGAGTCATGAGCTGGTCACCGAGGTGTTCGGGATCGACCCGGAGAGGCTCTGGTACACGGTCTACGACACCGACGACGAAGCGGCGCAGATCTGGATCGACCAGGTCGGCGTTCCCGCCGAGAGGGTGCAGAAGGGCGGACGAGACAATTTCTGGCAGATGGGCGTCCCCGGCCCATGCGGACCTAGTTCCGAGATATTCGTGGACAGAGGAGAGCGCTGGGGCGATCCCGGCGGACCAATAGGCGGCGGCGAGGAGCGCTTCGTCGAGGTGTGGAACCTGGTTTTCATGCAGAACATTCAGGATGAGCCGTACCACGTGGTCGGTGACCTCCCCGCCAAGAGCATCGACACCGGTATGGGACTCGATCGGATGGCGATGGTCCTGCAGGACGCCGAGACCGTCTTTGAAACCGACATCGTTCTCCCTCTGCTGCAGACCGGCGCATCCGCCTGCGACGTGACGTACGGTCGCGATGAGCTCGTCGACGTTTCTCTGCGAGTACTGGCAGATCACGGGCGGGCAATGACCTTTCTCATCGGCGACGGTGTTGTGCCGTCCAATGAGGGGCGCGGCTACGTCCTGCGGCGGCTTCTGCGCCGTGCGGTGCGTCATGCGTGGCAACTTGGAAGTGCCGATCTGGTGACACCGCGTCTCGTTTCGACGACGGTCGAGGTGATGGGGGAGGCGTATCCGGATCTCGTCGGTCAGCAGGACTTCATCCTCGACGTTGTCTCCCGAGAGGAGGGGCGGTTCCGCAGGACGCTCGAGAGCGGACACAATCTCCTGGATACCGAGTTATCCGGCCTCGCCGGAGGCGATCAACTTGAAGGTCGGGTCGCTTTCAAGCTCCACGACACGTACGGATTCCCCATCGAGCTGACCAAAGAGATCGCCGCGGAGCGGGGGTACGGCGTCGATGAGTCGGGTTTCGCGGCGGCGATGGATGAACAGCGGCAGCGGGCGCGTGCCGCGTGGAAGGGGGGCGAGGAGGCGGCCGCCGAGGACCTGTACCGGCGGCTACTCGACGATGTGGGCCAGACGGCTTTTCTCGGCTACGAACTCGAGTCCTCCGGTGGGCGGGTTCTCGCGATCCTGCGCCAGGGTGATCCGGTGGACCGGGCCGACAAGGGCGATGAGGTCGAGGTCTTTCTCGACCGGACCCCCTTCTATGCCGAGGCCGGCGGGCAAGTCGGAGACGTCGGCCGCATCGGAAGTGAAACAGGCGTGCTATCCGTGTCGGACACGCAACACGCGGTGCAGGGTCTGTACTCGCACCGCGGCAAGGTTACCTCCGGTTTCCTGCAGGTCGGCCAGGACGTCGAAGCAGCCATAGACTCGCCGCGCAGGGAGAGGATTCGCAAGAGCCACACGGGCACCCACATTCTTCACTGGGCGCTCCGCGACGTGGTCGGAGATCACGTGAAGCAGGCCGGATCATATGTGGAGGCCGGTCGACTGCGTTTCGACGTTACGCATTTCGCAGCGGTGTCCGAGGAGGAACTCGCTGAGGTCGAGCGCCTCGCCAACGACAAGATCATTGCCAACTCATCCGTCCAGACTCTGGAAACCACCAAGGACGAGGCGCAGGAGATGGGAGCGCTGGCCTTCTTCGGTGACAAGTACGGCGATGTTGTGCGCGTCGTCCGGGTGGGTGACTTCTCCACAGAGTTCTGTGGAGGAACGCACACGCCGGCGGCCGGGCAGGTTGGCCCGTTGATCGTCATCGGTGAATCATCGATCGGCTCGAATATGCGACGGGTCGAGGCGCTGACCGGTTCCAGCGCGTATTCCCATCTCGTGGGTGTGCGGGATGCGCTTTCGGATACCGGCCGTCTTCTTCGGTCGACCCCGGCCGAAGTCCCGCTGCGCGTCCGGCAGATGATCGAGCGGAACAGAGAGCTCGAGTCGGAGTTGAGCCGGATGGCTGATCGGATTCGATCTGAAGCGGCCGGTGAGGCAGCGGGAAGAGCAGAGCGGATCGGTGAACACGCCCTCGCCGTACTCGAGGAACGCGACATGTCTCCGGAGGCGATGCGAGCGCTGGCGCTGCAGACGCGGGATCGGATGATCTCCGGGGTCGTCGTCGTTGGCTCGATCAACGACGGGAAGGGGGCACTGGTCGCCGCCGTTTCCGCCGATCTGGTCGCCAAAGGACTGTCGGCCGCCGAACTGATCTCGCCCGCTGCCCGCCTGTTGGGTGGCGGAGGAAGCCGGGATCCGGAGCTTGCCCAGGCAGGCGGTCCCAACGGAACAGCTCTGCCCGACGCGCTCGATCTGGCGCGTGAGGCCGCCGGATCCGCACTCAGGGAGCTTTGACCTGTCGCGCATCATGGGAATCGACTACGGCACGAGCCGTATCGGGGTTGCGCTCTCCGACCCGCTGCACATAACCGCGCAGGGGTTCTCGGTCATCGACGCCCGGTCCGAAGATGTTGTTGAGGCCATCTCCGTGATCGCCCGTGAGCAGGAAGTCGAGCGGGTCGTCGTGGGATTGCCGGTGTCGCTGTCCGGCTACGAGGGTCCTTCCGCCGCCGGCGCCCGAGAACTGGCGGAGCGAGTCTCGGCCGCCACCGGTCTGCCGGTCGAACTCTCAGACGAGCGGTTCACCACCCATACGGCTGAAAGCGCTCTGCTCGAGGCGAATGTGCGCAGACGCCGTCGCCGTGAGGTCATCGATCAAGTCGCAGCCGCCGTGATGCTCCAGCACTACCTGGATCGAAAATGACGTTCGAGTCCCGGGAGCCCGATCCTCTCCACGGCGACGAACGCCGGTCCGGCCGATCTCTCGGAGTCGTGGTCGCGGTTCTACTGATCGCCGCGGTGGCCATCCTCGGAGCCCGTGCAGCTGCCAACTGGGTCGGTGGGTTGACCGGCGAAGGTGTAGACGAGATCACGTCGCCTCCCGTCGATGCCGGTGAGCCGGTCACCGTAGAAATCCCCCTCGGGGCCTCAGCCCGCACGATCGGCGAACTCCTGGCCTCTCGAGGTGTAGTGGAGTCTTCTCTCCAGTTTGAGACTGCGGTTCGACTGGCAGGCGCCGACTCGGAGCTCCAGGCAGGGGAATACGACATGTTCACCGGCATGAGCAACGACGAAGTAATCACCGCCCTCCTCCGGGGGCCGGTCGTGGATACATACTGGATCACCGTCAATGAAGGCCTTCGGATCGGTGAGATGCTCGATCTGGTGGCGGACCAAACCAGGTTCTCTGTCGCCGAGTTGGAAGCGGCACTGGTGGGCGGCTCAGTCACGACATCGCTCTTCCCGGGCGGGCAACCGGAGACGCTTCAAGATTGGGAAGGACTCCTGTTCCCGGATACCTACGAGTTCCTAACAGAGTCGGGACCGGAGACCGTACTCGGCCTGCTCGCCTCGACCATGGAGCGGCGGGTTGACGAGATCGATTGGTCGTCACTGACGGATGCCGGCTACACGCCCTACGAAGGCATCGTTATCGCCTCCCTGATCGAGGCGGAGACGCGAGTGAACGATGAACGTCCCCTCGTGTCGGCGGTGGTGAGAAACCGGCTCGACATCGGAATGGCATTGCAGATCGATGCGACGGTGTTGTACGCGCTGGGCGAGCGTCGCACAGGTTTGACCCTCGCCGACCTCGAAGTCGACTCTCCCTACAACACCTATCAACAGCCCGGTCTGCCGCCGACGCCGATCGGCGGACCCGGCAGAGCCTCGTTGCAGGCTGCCGCGGAACCCGCCGCCGTCGACTACCTGTATTACGTTCTCACGAGCACAGAGGGCACACACTCCTTCACCGCCAGTTACGACGAGTTCCTCTCCTACAAGAACCAAGCCAAGGAGGACGGAGTTCTTCCATGACCGACCTGTATGCGGTGATAGGAGATCCCGTCTCTCACTCGCTTTCTCCGGTAATCCAGCAAGCGGCATTCGACGCAGCCGGGATCGACGCTGAGTACTCCGCGATCCGTCTTGTTCGTGAGAACCTGCCGGGATTCCTCGACGACATCCGAACGGGACGGCTGTCGGGAGCGAACGTGACCATGCCTCACAAACATCCGGTGTTTGAACTGGTTGACAGGGTCGAGGGCGATGCGGTGTTGGCCGAATCCGTCAACACCCTGGTCGCTGCCGGCGGGGAGGTAGTAGGACTCTCAACCGACATTCCTGCCATTCAAGCCGAGTGGAGCCGCAAGAGACTGCCGGAAGGGTCTGTGCTGGTCCTGGGCTCGGGAGGAGCAGCGGCAGCCGCCCTGGTGGCACTGAGCGGCATGGAAGTGTTTGCCAGCGCGCGATCGGAAGTGCGCCTCGAAGAGCTCCTCGGCCGCCTTGGACTTACGGCCAGAGTCGTTCCCTGGGCGACACCGGTTCCGGGAGCCGTGGTCGTCAACGCCACACCAATCGGAATGGGTAATGAGTCACTGCCCGCAGGACTCCTCGCCGAATCCGACGGGCTCTTCGACATGGCCTACGGGCCTCTGCCCACACCTGCCGTAGTGAGTGCTCGCGCCCTCGCCGTGCCGGTCGTAGACGGTCTAGACATGCTCGTGGCACAGGCAGGCCTGTCATTCGAAGCCTGGACCGGCTTGCGGCCCCCCCTGAAGGTGATGCTGGAGGCAGCGCAAATCGCTCAAGGGTGGTGATCCCGGCGCCGAAGTTTCGGAAGATGGGGTCAATCGAGGAGTACAACCATGGCGTTGACAGGCACGCTTGAATCAATCCCGCTGCCCGAAGTACTGCGAATGCTCGCACGATCTCGTAAATCCGGTTGCCTGCGGGTCGACGCGGGGGGTCTGCAGGGCAAGGTCTACCTAACAGACGGATGGATGACGTACGCTACAACGCGCCGGGACCAGGACCTGCGCGCAGATCTCCTGTCGGCCGGGATGGTCGACGAAGCGGGTTGGAAGTATGTCGAGAGGCGCGAACGGGGAATCGCTGAGATTCTCACAGATGGCCACCAGAGGGAAGACCTCACTCACTTCATCACCGAGCAGATAACCGATGTTCTCTTCCGGTTGAGCCGTCCGGGCCATGGCACGTTCGACTTCGGTGAGGATGTCGGACCCCACTATCCAACCGAACAGCAGATCAACATCGAAGTCTGCCTCGACGAGGCGGAGAAGCGCATTGCGCAATGGCGTCTGATCGAAGAGGTAATTCCGGGTGTGAACTTCCGGCTCCGCATGGTCCAGATACTCCCCGAAGAGGCGAGGGAGGTCACGATCACGGCCGACACCTGGCGGCTTCTCTCAGCCCTCAACGGTCAAGGCACTGTTGAAGAGGTTGCAGCCCGGCTCGGCGCCACAGATTTCCAGATTGCCCAGGTGATGGCCCTGATGGTTCGCCAGGGCCTTCTGGAGGTCGTAGACCAGCTGGCACCCGCCCGCTACTCCTACGGCGACGGAGAGGATGAACGCGGCGCGGTTGCCGATGGAGCCGGTGGAGCGGGCCAGGACAATTTCGAAGAGATCACGATCCTACGACCGGGAGCCGTCGAAGACGGGCCCGGCGAAGAGGATGCGGCAACCGAAGACGACGTCGACGATTCAGACTTGCTGCAAAGCGTTCTGAACGGATTCACGTCGGACGCCGACGACGAAGCGACCGATGGGGCCGAGCGGTCCCTCGGAAGGCGTCGCGGTCTCGGTGCGCTGGCTCGCGAGCTCAGTGATCTGGGCGAGTAGGAGGACAGGTGAGCACCGACACGGGGCATCTGGGAACCCTTCTCATCGATGAGGGTTTGGTCACCCCCGAGATTCTCGAGACGGGCATGGCCCTCCAGGAATCGACGGGACGGCCGCTCGGCCGCGTGCTCGTTGAAGAAGGACTCGTAGAGGAATCGGATCTCGTTCGAGCTCTTGCCAAGCACATCGGCATAGAGTTCGTGGATCTCAACGCGGTAACCGTAGACCCCGCGGCCGCGTCCCTGATTCCCGAGTCCCTGGCACGGCGCTATGCAGCAGTGCCGATCGCATTCCAAGACAACGCCTTGATCGTTGCGATGGCGGATCCGGCCAACGTGCTGGCCATCGACGACATTCGTGCTCTCACCGGGCGTGAGGTGCTCCCACGAGTCGCCACCCGCTCCGACGTCGAACGGGCCATCGGCGGTGTCGCCGGCTTGGAAGACTCGGTATCGGACCTGGCGGATTTCGCCGGCGAGGACGACATCGAGGCGCAGGACCTGGCTTCCGTCGAGGCAGCCACGGAGGACGCACCGGTCGTCAAGCTCGTCAACATGCTGATCTCCAAGGCTGCAGCTGATCGTGCCTCGGACATTCACATCGAGCCGACCGAACGTGATCTGCGGGTCCGCTACAGGATCGACGGCGTTCTGCACGAGGTCATGCGCACCCCGAGGTCGATCATGAACGCGGTCGTCAGCCGCCTCAAGATCATGGCCGACATCGACATCGCGGAACGGCGCCGCCCTCAAGACGGACGCATCAGCCTCAAGGTCGGGACGCGCTCCGTCGATTTGCGCGTGTCTTCGCTGCCGACGATCTACGGCGAAAAGGTCGTCATGCGTATCCTCGACACATCACAGGCACTTCTTCAGTTGCAGGACTTGGGGTTCCTGCCGGACACGCACAGGCGGTACGAAGAGTCATTCACCAAGCCGTACGGAACGATCCTCGTCACGGGTCCGACCGGTTCGGGAAAATCGACGACTCTGTATGCGACTCTCAACGTTCTCAACAGACCCGAGGTGAACATCGTCACCGTCGAGGATCCGGTTGAATACCGTCTCAGCGGCATCAGTCAGGTGCAAGTCAACCGAAAGGCCGGCCTCGATTTCGCCTCGGCTCTTCGTTCCTTCCTCCGCCAGGATCCCGACATCATGCTCGTGGGTGAGATTCGAGACAAAGAGACCGCCACGATCGCGATCGAATCCGCCCTCACCGGTCACCTGGTGCTTTCGACGTTGCACACCAACGATGCTCCGTCGGCCGTCACCCGGCTCACTGAGATGGGTGTGGAGCCGTTCCTGGTTGGATCGGCAATCGACGCGGTTCTCGGACAGAGGCTCGCGCGCCGGCTCTGCAAGCAGTGCAAGGAGCCATACGAGCCGACCGGCGAGGCTCTGCGCGATGTTGGATGGCCTTTCGAGGAACTCGGGGAGGACCTACCGGAGCTCTACCGGGCGAAGGGCTGCGGAGCATGCAGCGGAACCGGATATCGCGGTCGGCTGGCAATCCACGAACTGATGCACGTCACCGAGGAAATCGAACGTTTGACCGTTGAGCGCGCATCGACGGAGGAGCTGGCGAAGGTCGCGATCGCCCAGGGTATGAGGCCGCTCCGCCAGGACGGGCTGGTCAAGGTCGCCAAGGGTCACACGTCGATAGAAGAGATCCTGCGGGTGGTTGTCTAGAGGTTCATCGGCCAGCGGCCACGGGCTTGCCTACTGCCTACTGCCTACTGCCCACGGCCTCTCTCAGTATCCCTCAAGACCTCCCCTGGGCGTGCCGACATACTCTTGATACACGAGGTGGGTATGAACACAGCATCGAGAAAACTTGGAGAGTTGCTGGTGGACCAGCGACTCCTGTCGCGGGACGATCTCGAGTTCTTGATCCCGCGCGAGGCCGAGTCGGGAATCCCTCTGGCGAAACTTCTGGTCGATGAGGGTTACGTTCGCGAGGAGGACCTCCTCAGAACCGTTGCAGCCCGTATTGGAATGGAGTACGTCGAGATCGACGACGAACTCCTGGATCCAGATGCGGTCAAGCGACTCGAGCCGGCGGATGCCAGGGCCCTCGTGGCGATGCCGGTCCGATTCGTCGACGACAAGCTGATCGTCGCAGTTGCCGACCCATTCGATCCCGATCGGCATGCGCGCCTTGAAGATCTCGTGGGGGCAAGGGTGAAACTCGCCCTGGCGACCAGGGACGGTATCGGCCGCTCGATCGACTTCGTGCACGGACCGGAAGTGATACCGGTCCTGCGTCACCCGGGTGACGGTGGCGGCATCGTGGAGGTGCCGGACGAGGACGTCGAGGAACTCCACGTCAACACTCTGCTCGGCTACCTGCTCGATGTAGGTGGCTCCGACCTCCATTTGACCGCCGGCTCTCCACCCCAGGTACGTGTCCACGGTCAGCTGCGCAAGCTCGATGACTACGGCAAGTTGATGCCCGCCGAGCTCCGCAGAATGATCTACGGCATCCTGACGGTGAAGCAACGCGAGAAGCTCGAGGAGTCGCTCGAGCTCGACGCGTCCCACCCGCTGCCGGGTAAGGGCAGGTTCCGACTCAACGTGTTCTTCCAGCGGGACGCCATCGGCGCCGTGTTTCGTGCCATCCCCGAGGCCATCAGGAGTCTGAACGATCTCGGTATTCCGCCCATCGTGGGGGAGTTCGCGGATCTGCCCAGGGGCCTGGTGCTGGTGACCGGCCCGACCGGATCCGGAAAGTCCACGACGCTGGCGGCGATCATCGATATGGTCAACACCAAACGAGCGTGTCATATCCTCACCGTCGAGGATCCAATCGAGTTCCTGCATACGCACAAGCGGGCCATCGTCAACCAACGCGAAGTGGGGGCGGACACGATGGGTTTCCAGCATGCACTCCGGCATGCACTCCGCCAGGATCCGGATGTCATCCTCGTCGGCGAGCTCCGCGACCTCGAGACCATATCCACGGCGCTCACCGCCGCAGAAACCGGTCACCTCGTCTTCGCGACCCTGCACACACAGGATGCGCCGCAGACGATCGACCGTATCGTCGATGTGTTTCCGTCCCATCAGCAGGAACAGGTTCGTGTGCAGCTGGCGGCAACCCTCCAGGCGGTCGTCACCCAGCAGCTGGTGCCCACCCGCAATAGGGACGGTCGCGTCGCTGCGGTAGAGGTGATGGTGGCCACCCCCGCCATCCGGAACCTCATCCGGGAAGCCAAGATCCACCAGATCACAACGGCCATGCAGGCGGGTGGCAGGTACGGCATGCAGACAATGGATCAATCGCTTGCCGATCTCGTCAAACGGCATCAGATCAGTTTCGAGACGGCCGCCGAGCTTTGCGCCAATCTCGAAGACCTGCAACGTCTCGTAGGTCGAGTGGCTTAGGGAGAAAACATGGCAACGACATTCGCCTACAAGGTCAAGGACAGAGACGGTCAGGTTCATTCCGGAGAAATGGAGGGTTCGTCGCAGACTGCGGTAACCAAGGCGCTGCGCGATCGCGGCTACCAGCCGATATCCGTAGACGAGAAGACAGAGTCTGCGCTCCAGAAGGAAATACGGATTCCGGGGCTCACCGACCGGGTCAAACTCAAGGAAGTGGCGGTGTTCTCCCGTCAGTTCGCGACGATGATCAACGCCGGCCTGTCCCTGCTGCGGGCGTTGAGCATCCTGGCCGACCAGACACCGAACAAGGCTTTCGCACGGATCATCGTCGCGGTGAAGGCGGACGTAGAGCGCGGCACCAGCCTCTCTGGGGCCATGGAAGAGCACCCGAAAGCATTCAATCGGCTCTACACCGCCATGGTCAAGGCGGGTGAGATCGGCGGTGTGCTCGACGACACTCTGATGCGCCTGGCCGACACGCTGGAGGCCCAGGTGGAGCTCCGAGCCAAGATCAAATCGGCGATGATGTACCCGGTGGCGGTATTCGGACTCGTGGTGATGATCGTCGCGGCCATGTTGATGTTCATCGTTCCGATGTTCGAACAGCTCTACGCCGACCTCGGCGGAGACCTGCCGGCGCCGACCAGAATGCTTCTGGCGGTGTCGTCGATTGTCACCTCCTACTGGTACATCCTCATCGCCGTGACATTCGGTCTCGTTTTCGGGTTTCGCAGATGGATCGCGACGGACTCCGGCAGGGCGACGTTCGACGCGATCAAGTTGAAGATGCCCATCTTCGGCAAGCTGGTTCACAAGACCGCCATTGCGCGCTTCGCGCACACGCTCGCATCGCTGACCAAGACCGGCGTTCCGATCCTGCAGGCAATGGACATCGTTGCGGAGACCAGCGGCAACGCAGTGGTGTCGGCGGCGGTCCTGGACGTCAAGGACTCGGTGCGAGACGGCGAATCGATCGCCCAACCGCTCGAAAGCCACACCATCTTCCCTCCGATGGTCGTACAGATGATTGCGGTTGGTGAGGAGACGGGTGCGCTGGACACGATGCTCGAGAAGATCGGCACCTTCTACGACTCGGAGGTCCAGACGATGGTCGACGGCCTGACGAGCCTCATCGAACCGCTGCTGATCGTTATTCTCGGTGCGACGGTCGGCGGCATGCTGATCTCGCTCTATATGCCGATGTTCAACGTGATCAACCTGATCGATTGAGCATCTCACCGTCGGCTGATCCTCGGGCCCCGGACATTCGTTGTCCGGGGCCCCGGCAGTTTGACCTTCGACAGCCGGGCGGCGCGGCCGCGGTGCAATGGCGTCTCTTACTTGGAATGTCTATTCACACAACTCGGCAAGCTTTCCGTGGATCCCGGCTCCCGGTCCGTCCACCGGTTTCTTTCCCTCTCCGGATTTCGTGAGAAATGTCCTCAAGTTGAGCCGGTGTGCGAGCCGATAAGTCACCTGTAGGCCGAAGTCCGGCCTCACGCAAAGGACAAGGAGTCCCAACATGTCCAAGTGGATTCGTGAAAGCCTCAACAAGGATGAGGGCTTCACCTTGGTCGAGTTGATGGTGGTTGTGCTCATCATTGCCATTCTGATCGCCATCGCCATCCCGACCTTCCTCGGAGCCCGTGAGCGGGCCCAGGACCGTGCTGCTCAATCCAACCTGCGCAATGCGCTGACGGCCGCCAAGGTGTTCTACACCGACGGCGAGCAGTTCCCGACGAATGATGCCGCCGGCGCAGCCCTGCTGCAGGCCATCGAGCCCAGCATGGTCTTCGTGCAGGGCAACGCTCCCGACCTGACGGTTCCCGAGGATGTAGGCATGCTGTCTCTGGCGAATGCCGATGCCGACGCTCTTCAAGCCGTCATCTTCGTAGCCGAGAGCAGGTCCGGGACCTGGTTCTGCATTGCCGACCAAGCTACCGGCTCTGCCGCGGGAACCTACTACGGATCATCCGCCGTCGATGGAGCCGCCCTGGACACTCTCGCCGAGTGCGCCGCGGCGCAGTGGTAATACGATCCATTAGCAACTTCTAGTAGAGCGCGAAGGAGGGCGGGCATGGCTCGCCCTCCTTCTCTCTATAGGTGGGAAAGAGGTGGACTGTGCGACAACTGCGGAGTCGTGAGGAGGGCTTCACCCTGGTCGAGTTGATGGTGGTTGTGCTCATCATTGCCATTCTCATCGCCATCGCCGTCCCGACCTTCCTCGGAGGCCGGGTTCGTGCACAGAATCGAGCAGCACAAAGCGATCTGCGGAACGCACTGACGGCTGCCAAGGTCTACTACTCGGACAACGACACACAGGACTATGCGTTCGGCATTGCCGACCTGCTGGCCGTCCACGCGAACCTGGCATTCGTGGCGGGGAATGCGCCGGCCGACGGAGAGGTCGGCTTCATCACGCTCGACGGCACGGGTGGAGATGCCGATCAGGCGGTCGTCTTCATAACCAGGAGCAGATCGGGGACGTGGTTCTGCCTGTTGAACGAAGCAGTCGAGCCGCGGGCCGGCACATACTACGGGGAATCCTCGGCGGGGACGGGTGCCGATCTCGACACGCTCGCTGAATGCGTGGGTGGATGGAGCTGACGGCATCGAACCCCCGACCGGCGTGGGCCGGCGGGGTCCGCCAACGCTCGCCGGGTCGGATTTAGGCTGGGGAGCGATGACACGGATGGCGAGATGACTGCTGCGATAGCCGGCGTCGCCGGCGTTTTGGGTTTGGCGTTCGGTTCTTTCCTGAACGTCGTTGCCTACAGGGTGCCGATTGGTTTGTCGGTCGTCAGGCCGCCCTCTGCTTGTCCGACATGCAAATCTCCTGTGCGGCCGCGCGACAACGTCCCGGTCGTCTCGTGGTTCTTGCTGCGGGGCAAGTGCAGGGATTGCGCTTCGCCTATCTCATTTCGGTATCCAGTGGTCGAGGCTCTCACAGGCGCCTTGTTTGCCGCCACGGTGCTGGTGGTGGGCCTCGTATGGGCACTGCCTGCATACCTGTGGTTCGGGGCGGTGACCATGGCATTGATTCTCACCGACCTCGACCACAAGCGTATCCCCAATCGAATTCTCTATCCGGGAACGGTCGTCGGCACGGTCCTCCTCGCCGTCGGGTCTTCAATCGACGGCCGGTTCAGCGATTTCGGGCGGGCCATGGTGGGCGGGCTCATCTACTTCGGCGGTCTGTTCCTGCTGGCACTAATCGCGCGGGGCGGATTCGGGTTCGGTGATGTCAAACTCGCGTTCTTCCTGGGGTTGTTCCTCACATTCCGAGGTTGGGAACACCTCCTCGTCGGCGTGTTCCTGGCCTTCTTCATAGGAGGTTTGGTGGCGATACTCCTGCTGGTCACCCGAAAGAAGGGCAGGAAGGATGCCGTACCGTTCGGCCCGAGCCTGGTCGTCGGAGCGTGGGTGGCGATCGGTTTCGGACTCGAGATAGCCGAGTGGTACCTGGGGATGTAGGGCAGGCGGTCGGCCGTCGCCTGAGGGCCGCGGCCGGATCTCGACTCCACGGCCGGATGCCGCCCGTGTGAGGTAGTTCAACCGCAGCCGTTGCGGGCGCGCCAATACCCGCCGTTACGCTTGCGATGGTTACACTTGTGTAGTTACATGTTCGTAATCAACGCGGCACGCGCTGTGCTGCGAGGGGCAGACATCGATGCGGTGGCCTGGAGCGGAGAACTGATGGCCGTCAA
This sequence comes from Acidimicrobiia bacterium, assembly GCA_035471805.1. Lineage (NCBI taxonomy): Bacteria > Bacillati > Actinomycetota > Acidimicrobiia > Acidimicrobiia bacterium. Next base: position 55,164 of record DATIPS010000057.1, read on the forward strand.
CGTGGGGCTGGATATCGGCACTAGTGCCGTGCGCGCCGCGCTCGTCAACACCGGAAAAGGCACACCGACACTGCAGAGATACGGTGAGGTTGCATTGCCGCCGGGAGCAGTAGTCGGCGGTGAGATCGTCGACGAGGAACTCGTTCAGGGCGCTATCAGCCGACTCTGGAAGACGGCGAAACTACCCAAGAAGCGCGTAGTGCTCGGAATCGCCAACCAGCGGGTGATCGTCCGCAGGGTGGATCTTCCCTACATGGCTGAGAGTGAACTGTCCGAGTCCCTCGCCTTTCAGGCCCAGGAGTACATACCCATCCCGATCGACGATGCGATCCTCGACTTCATTCCCCTGGAGGAGTTCACGACCCCTGAGGGAGAGCCGATGCTCTCCGTTCTCGTTGTTGCCGCGCAGAAGCAAATGGCATCAGACGTTCTCCGGGTCGTCCAAGCCGTTGGGATCAAACCGATGGCCGTTGATCTGCAGGCGTTTGCGCTTGTGCGTGTCCTGTTCGGAGGCGATCTCAATCTGGATGCCGCACCGCAGGTCATAGTCAACATCGGCGCCGGTCTGACGCAGGTCGTGATCGTCAAGGGCGGGTCCGTACGGTTCCTGCGCATCGTGTCCCTGGCCGGCGAGGATTTCTCGAGGGTTCTCATCGAAGGCATGGGAATGGACGCCGCTCAGGCGGAGCAGACGAAACGGCGGGTCGGCGTCGCCATCGAGGGGACTCCCTCGGGCGGGGATGGAGACGAGAAGGCCCGGTTGCTGCTCACCAGGCAGGCCGACGCGCTCATAGATGAAATTCGCGGCTCGGTCGACTACTACCTCTCGCAGGCAGCGGACACCGGCATACAGCAGCTGTACGTTGCCGGGAACGCGGCGAGGTTGCCGCATCTCGCCAACCGTCTCGGGCGGTCCCTCAACGTCGAAGTCTCTCCGATTCGCATGCTCGAGGGAGATCGTCTGTCGGTGGGAAAGATCGGGCTGTCCGAGGCCGAGTTGGCACAGGCGCAACCGGTACTGCCGGTACCGGTCGGGTTGGCGTTGTGGGGTGAGGTCTGATGCGACCCATCAACCTGCTTCCACCTGAGATCTCTGAGAAGTCGAAAGCCCGCCGGCGGGTATTCTCGGCCGTCGTGGGGGTCGTCGGGTTCATCGCGATCCTGGTGATGGCAACATTCTGGTTGCGCGGCCAGGCGACCCAGGTGGAAGATGATCTCGCAGCACAACAGCAGGAGAATCAGCGGATTCAGGCAGAGATTGGCCAGCTGGACGGTGCGAGGCAGCTCCGCAACGATTATCAGGCCGGAGTCACGCACCTGCAATCAGCCCTCGCCAACGACATTGCCTGGGGGCGTCTGCTGAACGACCTCGGCAGGATCATCAACCCCAACGCCTGGTTGTCCAGCTTCGCGGCACAGTCGACACCGCCGACCGATGTCGATTTCACATTCGGTTCGATGAGCGTGGCAGGAACGGCCTTCTGGTTCGAGGACGCCTCCTCTTGGCTCCGGGTGCTGGATTCGAGCTACTGGCCGGCGGTCGGTGGCGGTTGGGTCAGCTCTGCAAACGTGGCAGAGATCGAAGGAATACCGGTTGTCAACTTCAGCTCCGGAGCAGTTCTGACATCGGCGGCGCTGTCCACACGGATGATCGATCTCATACCGGAGGTCCCCGAGTGAGACGTTTCCTCATCGGGCTCCTTGTCGCCGTTCTCATCTCCGCCGTCTGGTACTTCTTCGTTGTGGGGCCCATAAACGAACGAAAGGAAATCGCGCAGACCGATCTGGAGACCGCCCAGACCGAAGAGTTCACGCTGCGCACCACGCTGTCCAGGCTGAAGAAGATCGAAGAGAATCAGCTCGAATACGCCACCGCCATCGGGCAACTGGAAACTGCGATTCCGTCCACGCCTCGCCTCGCCGAACTCATCGACGATCTGAGTTTCCTGGCGGACGAGAACGGTATCGCCCTGTCCAGCCTGGCATTCTCGACGCCGACTCTGCTGGAGGAGGGCGAGGTCTTCGGCGTCGGAGTGTCGATGTCGATCGACGGCCAGTTCTTCGAGATCCTCGGGTTTCTCTACGGCACAGCCGAGCTCGAACGAGTAATGACCATTGAGAGTCTGACGCTTTCGCCTTCCTCCGATGATGCCGGATTCCACACGATGAGCGCCGCCCTGACCGGAACCGTGTACACGACGAGCGATATCGCGGCAAGCATCGATCTGACCGACCTCTTGCCGCAGGAGGAGGAGACCGAGCCTCCGGCGGAGGATGCGCCGCTCGACGGCGGAGGCGAGGCGACCGACGACACCACGACTACCACCACGACCACAGCAGGGGCCTGAGATGCAGCCGCGCACAATACGTCGAGCAGGTACTTCGGTAGCAGTCTCCATCCTCCTCATCGGCTTCGGTGTTGCAGCCACCTGGCTGGCGGTGACGGCAGGCCCTGGCGCCGACACACAGGTGCTGTCGGGTGAACTGGCATCGACCGAGATCATCGAGCCGGACGCGGCTCCGCTGCTCGAAGGGATGCGGGTCAACGGCAGCTTCCAGTTCTCACAACCGCGCGATCCGTTCCGACCGCTGATAGTCGAAGGCGGGATCATCGTGACCGGTCCGGGCACTACCGACCCGGGGACGACGGATCCGGGTACTACCGACCCGGGGACCACTCCGGTCGAGGGCACGGTGGTCCGGTTGGTCGACATCTACGAACTCGGCGGTATCTTCCGGGCGCGCGTCGAGGTGGTCGGCGTCGAGTACGACGTCGGCGTCGGAGACACCTTCGCCACGAATTTCAAGATCGTGAGCCTGGATGCAGACTCCGCGGTGATCCTGTTCGGCGATAACGCTTTCGAGCTGCTCATCGGCCAGGAGATCATCAAGTAGGCGTTTCTGGTTCCTGGTTCTCCCTTCCGGCCTTCTGCAACCCACGACCCAAGACTCACAACCTCGAACCTGTTGCCTGTTACCTGGTACCTTCCTAGCCATGATTCGATTCCTAACTGCCGGTGAGTCGCACGGCCCGGGTCTGGTCGCAATAGTCGAAGGGCTTCCGGCCGGCCTGCCGTTCTCGACAGACGACCTCGCCGCCGAGCTGGCCAGGAGGCGGATGGGATACGGTCGTGGGAACCGGATGAAACTCGAGACGGATGAGCTCGAGGTCATCGGCGGGGTGCGACACGGGTTCACCCTTGGAAGCCCTGTTTGCGTATTGATCCGAAACACGGAGTGGCCGCGCTGGGCAGAGGAGATGTCGGCGGAACCCGGCCATTCCAGGCGGGCCATGACTACGCCCCGCCCCGGACATGCCGATCTCGCCGGGATGCTCAAGTACGACACGCACGACGCGCGCGACATCCTCGAACGGTCGTCGGCTCGTGAGACGGCCGCCAGAACCATCGTCGGTTACCTGTCGAAGCTCCTCCTGTCGCGGGTGGGTGTGGAAATCGTGAGTCACGTCGTTGCCATCGGGTCGATAGAGACGTCTGCGGGCCCTTTGCCGGAACCGAAGGATCGGCAGACCATCGACGACTCACCCGTGCGTGTCTTCGACCCCGCCGGGGAGCAGGCGATGATCGCTGAGATCGATGCGGCGAAGGCGGACCGTGACACTCTCGGGGGTGTCGTCGAGGTGATCGCCTACGGCCTACCTCCCGGAATTGGGAGTCACGTGCATTGGGATCGCCGTCTCGACGCGCGTCTGGCCGGCGCGCTGATGTCGATTCAGGCTTTCAAGGCCGTGGAGATCGGAGACGGTTTCTCCACGGCGCGTGAGCGCGGGTCGGCCGCGCACGATGAGATCTTCTTCGCAGATGGAGAATGGAGCCGGAACCGGGATAGGGCGGGCGGGACCGAGGGCGGGATGACGACGGGTCAACCGGTGAGGGTGCGGTCCTCGATGAAGCCGATAGCGACGCTCATGAGACCCCTGGCAAGCGTGGATGTCACGACCAAGGAGGCCGGCGTCGCATTTCGGGAGCGCTCAGATACCTGCGCCGTGCCGGCGGCCGCCGTGGTAGCCGAGCAGATGGTCGCCTTCGTTCTTGCCGATGAGATGCAACGTTCGTTCGGAGGCGACACGGCCGAGGACTTCGTGCGCAGCGTCGCCGCCTATCGGGCCCGGCTCGCTTCGTTCTGATGCGACACCTCTGGCTCATCGGGATGATGGGATCCGGCAAGAGCGAGGTGGGGCGTCGGGTGGCCGAACTGACCGGGTTTCCGTTTGTCGATCTCGATGAGCGAGTCGTTGCAAATCGAGGGCAATCAATATCGGAGATATTCGCCGGTGAGGGCGAGATTGCCTTCCGACGGCTCGAGCGAGATGAGCTCAGAGCGGCGGCCGACGAGGATCCGGCGGTGATCGCAACCGGGGGCGGCGTGATAACCGGCGTCGGCACCTCCGCGCTCATGCGTGCAAGCGGAACGGTCCTGTATCTGGCCGCGGAACCGGCCACGCTGGCCCGGAGGGTGGGAGCGGATTCTCATCGGCCGCTCCTCACCGGTGGTGATCGGGTCGATATCCTGACCGAGATCCTCCGCCTCAGGGCACCTCTGTACGAGGCGGCGGCCCATCACACTATCGATACGGAGAACCACACGATCGACGAGGTTGCCGGGGAGGCCATCGGGCTATGGAACAGATCCTGATCAGCGAAGCGTCCGAGATCCTGATCGGGCGCGGAGTCCCCGCCCCCTATCTCCCGGTGAGGTCGTCCAGATCGGGCGCGGCCGTGCTTGCGCAGCCGGGAGCACGCGCCGCCGCAGAGCGCGCCGTTGCCGCCATTCGGGATGACGGCATCCCGGCGACCGTGCGGATCGTGCCGGACGGCGAAGCAGTCAAGACTCTGACGGCGGCCGGCGAAACCTACGAGTGGCTTGCAGATCTGGGTATCGGGCGCAACGACACGATCGTGGGAATCGGTGGCGGCGCCGTCACCGATTTCGCAGGCTTCGTGGCCGGAACATGGTTGCGTGGAGTTGAAGCCGTCTACCAATCGACGACCCTGCTCGGCGCGGTCGATGCCGCGGTGGGGGGCAAGACCGGACTCAATCTGAGGGGCAAGAATCTGGTCGGCCTCTTTCGGCATCCCAGCAGAGTGGTTATCGACGTCGACGAACTCGAGCAACTGCCGTCCCATCTGCTGCAGGAGGGTTTCGCCGAAGCCATAAAGGCGGGGTTCATCGCAGATCCAGGACTCGTCGATTTGTTCGAACGGGACGGGTCCGGCGCCGACCTAGAACAGGTGGTCTTCCGTGCCGTGAGGGTGAAGGCGGACGTGGTCGCGGCGGATTTCCGGGAATCCGGACGGCGCGGGATCCTCAACTACGGTCACACGATCGGTCACGCCATCGAGGTGGCGGCCGGCATCTCACACGGCAGGGCGGTAGCCATCGGGATGGTTGCGGCCGGCGCCGTCAGTGAGGTGCGGTGCGGGTTTCCGGGCGCAGCCAGACAGCGAGCCTTGCTCGACATGCTCGGGTTGCCGGTGGTCTCTCCGGAGGTGGATGCCGATGATGTGCGCCGCCTCATCGGCTTCGACAAGAAGCGTGACGCGGGCGGACTGAGAATGGCTCTCCTGGAAGACTTCGGCCGGGTGAGGCTCGAATACGTTTCCGACGAAGACCTGGCGGTTGGCATGGCCGCGATTGGTCTCGCATGACGGCGGTTACACTTCGGCGAGTTCGAAGTCCGAGAGGTATCCGTCCATGATCTCCACCAATGACGTCAAGCCCGGCATGGCGCTTCAGTTGAGCGACGGTCTGTTCCAGATCGTCGAGTACCAGCATGTGAAGCCGGGCAAGGGCAAAGCCTTCGTCCGCATGAAGCTCAAGAACGTCGAGAGCGGCGCGGTGCTCGACAAGACCTTTCGTGCCGACGAGGACGTCGAGCGGGCGATAATCGAGAAGAAGGATCATCAGTATCTGTACCGGGATGACCTCGGTCTCCACTTCATGGACATGGAGACCTACGGCCAGTTCGCCGTCTCCGAAGATCTGATCGGTGACGACCAGCGCTACATGATCGAAGGCATGACCGTTGTGCTGGTGATGTACGAAGGAACACCTCTCGGTGTCGAGCTCCCGGCCGCCGTCGAGTTGAAGGTCACCGAAGCCGAGCCGGGCGTCAAGGGCGATCGGGTCTCCGGGGCGACCAAGCCCGTAACGGTGGAGACGGGCCTGGTGGTCCAGGTTCCGCTGTTCGTCGATGTCGACGACGTGATCAAGGTCGATACGCGCAGCGGCAACTACCTGACCCGCGCGTGACCTCGGAACCGCGCCATGAGGCTCTCGAGCGTCTCTACGAAGCCGAGCAACGCGGTTCGGAAGAAGCGGACCTCAGCGATATTTCCGCGAAAGCGGTCCGCATCATCCGCGGCGTTCTCGAACACAGAGAAGACCTCGATCGATCGATCGAGGAGACTTCAGAACACTGGCGGATGGATCGTATGCCGCCGGTGGATCGCACCGTGCTCCGTATCGGACTCTACGAGTTGCGTCATGAACCCGGGGTCCCTGCCGCGGTCATCGTGTCCGAAGCGGTCGAACTGGCCAAGACCTTCTCCACGGAGCGCAGCGGCTCATTCGTCAACGGGGTGCTCGGCCACCTGGCCCAGTTGGAGCGTCCGCCGGAAGGGGGATAGCCTCGGCCGGTGGGGGAGCAGTGCTACGCTGCCGCCGGACGTCCTTTACGCCGGTCCTGTTAGGCCGACAAGGAGAACACATGCTCAGAGCCTTTTCACCAACCGCCCTCGGGGCGGTTTTCTCGTTGGGGCCGTCGTGACCGGGGCGAGATCCGTCGATCGGGCCATGTTTTGGGAGGTCGGCGGGTGATCGTTCTGCGCGGGGGAGCAATCGTCACGTCCGGCGGACTCGTTCGAGGGGACATCGGCATCGCCGATGGACGAATCGTTTCGATGGGTCAATCGCTGAGCGGTGATGAAGTTGTCGACTGCTCCGGCTGCATGATCGGGCCGGGATTCGTCGACATTCACGTCCACTTCCGTGAACCCGGCCAGGTGTGGAAGGAGGACATCGAAACGGGATCACGGGCCGCGGCCGCCGGAGGATTCACCGCGGTCGTCCCGATGGCCAACACAGAACCCCCTACCGATAGCCGTGCCCTGGCCGCAAGCATGATCGAGCGCGGGCGGCGGGTGGGCCTGGTCGAACTGGTGCCGGCCGCCGCACTGACGCGCGGGCGCCGCGGGTTTGAGGTCTCCCCTCTTGAAGAACTCTGGGACGCCGGCGTGCGGATCTTCAGCGATGACGGTGACAGCGTGGCCGAAGCAGACGTGCTCGAGGAGGCCATGCGGCGTGTTGCCGGGCTGGGTGGGGTGGTAGCACAGCACGCGGAAGATGCCGCGATGACGCAAGGCGGGCACATGCACGAGGGAGCCGTGTCGGCTCGCCTCGCCATCGGCGGCCTGCCTGCCGAAGCGGAGGAGAGGGTCGTTGCCCGCGACCTCGAACTGGCGGCGAGGACGGGCGTCCACTACCACGTTCAGCATGTGTCGACGGCGGGCAGCGTGGCGCTCCTCCGTGACGCCAAAGCGGCAGGCCTCAATGTCACGGCCGAAGCGACCCCCCATCATTTCTCTCTTGATCATCACCGCCTGGAAGACCGCGACACGATGATGAAGATGTATCCGCCGCTTCGCACTGAAGACGACACGGCGGCTGTGGCGGCTGCGGTGCGGGATGGGACGATCGATGCAGTCGCAACCGACCACGCTCCTCACACCGCAGAGGAGAAGGAGGTTCCGTTCGAGCAAGCCCCGCGCGGGGTGATAGGGCTCGAGACCTCGGCCGCCGTCACCTGGTCGATTCTCGAGGCAGACCCCGTCGCCTTCTTCGAACGGATGTCGGTAGCCCCTGCTCGCATCGGCGGTTTCAGACAGCAGGGTCGGTGGCCGGGAGTCGGGGAAGTTGCGAACCTGGTTGTATTCGATCCCGACATGATCTGGATACCGGAGAAGTTCGAATCTCGTTCCCAGAACTCCCCGTGGCTCGGCAGCACTCTGAGGGGCCGCCCCGTCGCCACGTTTCGGCGCGGCCGCCGGATCTACGGGAAAGATCCGGAGTGCTAGTCCTCGTGGTCGATGCGCAGAGAGGTGGAAGGGCGCGCCACGACGGCCGCCGCATTCGGTGGACAGTCCGCCTTCCCTCGGTGCCGTGCGCCCGGACCGGGCGGGGAGATACGGACACCGCGCGGAGCCCGGCGGCTGCGGAGCGGTCATCACTTGAGGTCGATAGCCTGCAAGAGTGGCACCGATGATCGATCTGACGACGACCCTTGGACCGTTGGAACTCCGCACACCGTTGATCGGAGCGGCCGGCACCGTCGGCTCGGTTGTCGACTTCAGCGGTGTCGCCGACCTCTCGATGTATGGAGCCGCAGTGGCCAAATCGGTGAGCGAGGACCCGTGGCCGGGCCGGCCCGCTCCTCGACTGGCTCCATCCGGGTCCGGCATGCTCAACAGCATCGGAATCCAGAATCCCGGGATCGCGGCATGGGTCGAGGAGTTCGGGCCGCAACTGAGCAGTCTGGGAGCACCGGTGTGGGGCTCGGCGGTCGGCAAGAACCCGGCGGAATTCGCCCGCGTGGCCGGCAAGCTCGAACAAGCAGGAGTCCAGGCGATCGAGGTCAACCTCTCCTGCCCGAATCTCGAGGGTCACGGTATGTTCGCACTGGAGGCCACAGCCACCCATGACGTCGTTTCGAAGGTGCGGCAGGCGGTCGATATCCCGATCGGGGCAAAACTGTCCCCGAATTCTGAGGACATCTCGGCCATCGGTCGTGCGGCGGTCGAGGCCGGGGCGGATTGGCTGGTGCTAACCAACACGGTGTGGGGTGCCGGCATCGACGTTAGAACGCGCCGGCCTCTCTTGACGGGGCTGATCGGCGGATACTCGGGACCACCTCTCAAGCCGATTGCGATCCGGTGTGTGCTCGAGACGCGGGAGGCGCTGCCCGAGACTCCGATCGTGGGCTGCGGTGGCGTGACCGTCGGTGAGGATGTGATCGAGTTCCTGCTGGCCGGCGCCTCCGCAGTATGTGTGGGCACGGCCCATTTCGATCATCCGCGAGCTGCTTCGAGAATCATCCGCGAAATAGAGTCGTTCATGGCCGAGCAGGGTTCGAAGTCGATTCGCGACTACATCGGAAGGGTTGAATTGTGGTGAACTACCTTGCTGATCCCCCGATCGTCGTCGCTCTCGATGTGGCTAATGCCGAGGAGGCAATCCGACTGGCCAAGAAGGTTTCGCCGGCAGTCGGGGGTTTCAAAATAGGCCTGGAGCTGCTCATGGGCCCGGGACCGGGTCTCGTCGGGATTCTCGACCAACTGGGAAAGCCGGTGTTCGTCGATGCCAAACTCCACGACATTCCGCACACCGTCGGCCGCGCCGCGCGACAGCTGGGCATGGCCGGAGCACGATGGGTCACGGTTCATGCCGGCGGAGGTCCGGCCATGCTCGAGGCGGCGGTCGAAGGTCTGGAGGCCGGAGCCAGAGGTCGGCAGGCCGGGATCCTGGCCATCACCGTTCTCACCAGTCTCAACGATGCGATCCTTGCTCACTCGGGCGTGCCGGTCACTGCGGGGAAACTCACATCGAGACGAGCCAGGCTGGCCGCCGACGCCGGCGCGGAAGGTGTCGTCTGCTCGGTGAAGGAACTCGGCGTTATCGACGCGGTCGCTCCCGCTCTGGCCAAGGTCACGCCGGGAATCCGACCACCTGGTGAGGATGCCGGCGACCAGCAGAGAATCGCCACGCCGGACGAGGCCATAAGGCGCGGGTCGAGCCTGCTGGTCATCGGCCGACCGATCACCCGCGCCGCGGATCCCCGTGCAGCCGCAGAGGCGATCGCGGCCGGACTGCACGGTGGGCCGGCACAGGGCACTTGATCTGAAGGCAGCAACTCGCGACGAGCCCCTCGTTGGTAGAGTGCCAGCGGACCCAAGAGGAGAAAACGCCATGGCACCACCGGAACTCTCCGACGACCAGCGGAAGGCAGCACTCGAACGAGCCGCGCACGCACGGCGGATCCGGGCCGAAGTCAAGCAGTTGCTGAAGATGGGCACGATCACGTTCCCGGAGTTGCTCGAAAGGGCGGCAGAAGATGATCTCGTCGCCGGGATCAAGGTCTCCGCCATCCTCGAGTCGATTCCCGGCAACGGAAAGGTCAAGTCGAAACGGATCATGGAGCAGCATGGAATTGCCCCAAACCGCCGCATCCGAGGCCTCGGAGCGCGCCAGCGGGAGGCCCTCCTCGAACTCTTCGGCTGAGAGCGGATCGCTCGTTGTGATATCCGGTCCCTCCGGGGTCGGGAAGAGCACTGTGATCGAGCGGCTGCGGGAGCGTCTTCCGTTTCATTTCAGCGTATCCGTCACGACCAGGCGACCTCGCAAGGGTGAGCGAAACGGCGTCGACTACTACTTTGTGAGCCGTGTCGAGTTCGACCGCCTCCTCGAGAAGGGCGAGCTGCTCGAATCCGCCGAGTACTCGGGTCGATCGTACGGAACGCCGCGCGGACCGGTGATCGCCAGACTCGAGAGAGGTGAGCATGTCCTGCTCGACATCGAGAACCGGGGCGCCATGCAGGTGAAGCGAAACTACCCGGATGCCATCACCATCTTCCTGGCCCCTCCTTCCCGTCAGGAGCTGGAGCGGCGCTTGCGATCGCGCCGCGACACCGACGAGGCGGACATCCAGGCCAGGCTGGAAGTAGCAGGATGGCAAGAGGAAATGGCCCGAGTCGAGTTCGACCATCTGGTCGTGAACGACGAGGTTGGTCGGGTAGTCGATGAAATCGTGCGTATAATCGATAATCCCTCCCACTGAATGGAACTAATGAGTACACCTCCCATGGAAGCTGCCCTCGAAGAAACGGGTGGTCGATTCAGCCTCGTCGTGCTTGCAGCCCGCCGGGCACGCCAGATCAACGCATACTTCAACGAACTCGGAGAAGGCATCGGCCACTATGTGCCTCCACAGGTGCATTCACTGAGCCGCAAGCCGCTGACCATCGCCTTCGAAGAGATCGCGGAGCACAAGGTCACTGCTGCAACGCTCGATGACGCCGAGTAGCGACGTGCTGAGGGATCGCCGGATCCTTCTCGCCGTCACCGGCGGCGTCGCAGCCTACAAGGCCGTCTATCTCGCTCGCCGCTTGCTCGAGCGCGGTGCCGAGATCGAAGTCATCATGACCGAGAGCGCCCGTCGCTTCGTGGGGGAACAGACATTCGCGGCCGTATCGGGCCGTCCGGTGTCGACCGACCTGTTCGGGTCGAATCGAGTGAGCCCGCACACCGAACTGGCCAGATGGGCGGAAGTGATCGTGGTTGCGCCCGCCACAGCCGCCACCATGGCGAGGTTGGCCGCCGGTCTGAGCGAGGACCTCGTCACGGCGACGCTGCTCGCATCCGAAGCGCCCGTGTTGCTGGCCCCTGCGATGCACACGGAGATGTGGGAGCATCCGGCCACGCAGAGGAATGTCGAGCGCCTCAAGGCCGACGGCCATCACTTGATCGGTCCGGCCGAGGGCTCACTGGCCGGTGGCGACGAAGGACCCGGACGCATGATCGAACCGGACGAGATCGTCCAAGCGCTCGAGGCGATGTTGACCGGCCCAATGAGAGGCTGGCGGGTACTGGTGTCGGCGGGGGGCACTCGCGAACCTATAGATCCGGTTCGATACATCGGGAATCGATCGTCGGGCAAGATGGGCTACGCAATCGCCTCCGCGGCTGCCGCCCGAGGAGCCGAAGTGCTCCTCGTTACATCTTCCACGCTGCCTCCACCGCCGGGCGTCGAGCCGTTTCCTGTTGAAACTGCAGAGGAGATGGCCACACAGGTTTGGAACCTGGCTCCGGGCGTGGATGTCGCCGTTCTCACGGCCGCGGTCGCAGACTTCCGGCCGGTGGAGGAGGCTCGTTCAAAACTCCGCCGCGCCGACGGAATGCCCGAACTAGCTCTGGAATCAACGCCGGACATCCTGGCAGGGGTCGCGGCGCTGGACGAGAGGCCCTTCCTGGTTGGTTTCGCCGCCGAGGCCGGATCACTCGACGGTGCAAAGCGCAAGGCCATGGAGAAGGGCGTCGATCTCCTGGTTGCCAACGACGTATCAGAAGCCGGCAGCGGATTCGGCACGGACACCAATCGGGTCACGATCTTCCGCCCCGACGGGGCCGCCGACGAGTGGCCGCTGCTGGCCAAGCGGCAGGTAGCCGAGCGCTTATGGGACCTCATTGCGCGAATCCGTCAGAGCTGACACATATACTTCCGGCGTGCGACCCTGGTATTTCACCTCCGAATCCGTAACCGAAGGCCACCCCGACAAGGTGGCCGACCGGATCTCCGACGCAGTTCTCGACGCCGTGCTCGAGGAAGACCCCAACGGGCGCGTTGCCTGCGAGGTTCTGGTAACCGGCGGCCTGGTAGTGGTGGCCGGTGAGATAAGCTCGACCTTCTCCCCGGATCTGGATGCGATCGCCCGCAGGGTGATCAGCGACATCGGCTACACCGACGCAAGACTCGGATTCGCAGCTGAGACCTGCCGTGTGCAGATCGAGGTGCAGCAACAGAGCCCCGACATTGCGGGCGGCGTGAATCTGGCTCTGGAGGGCCGTGGAGGATCGCACGACCAATACGATCAGCTCGGTGCGGGCGATCAGGGGATCATGTTCGGTTTCGCCTCCAATGAGACCCAGGAATTGATGCCGATGCCGATACAGCTGGCCCATCGCCTTGCCGAGCAACTGGCCCAGGTTCGCAAGACCGGAACACTCGACTATCTCCGCCCGGACGGCAAGACGCAGGTCAGTGTCGAATACCTCGGTGCGGAGCCGGTGCGCGTTTCCAGACTCCTCATCTCGACCCAGCATTCCCCCGACGCGTCGCTCGATACGATGGAAGCGGACCTGTGGAAACATGTGGTCGACGCGGTCATTCCCGGCGAACTACTCGATGGTGCGACCGAACTCTTCGTCAATCCTTCCGGCCGTTTTGAGCTCGGTGGTCCGGCCGCAGACACCGGCGTGACCGGGAGAAAGATAGTCGTGGACACCTACGGGGGGTTCGCCAGACACGGCGGGGGTGCCTTCAGCGGCAAGGACCCCACAAAGGTCGATCGTTCGGCCTCCTACGCGGCCCGTTATGCGGCCAAGAACCTCGTGTCGGCGGGTCTGGCCGACAAGGTCGAGCTGCAAATCGCCTATGCGATCGGGCGCGCCAAACCGTTCTCCGTACTCGTCGACACGTTCGGCACCGAGAGAGTTCCCATCAACGAACTGGAGCATCTGGTGGCCGAGACGTTCGACTTCCGTCCGGCGGCGATCATCGATCACCTCGGTCTGCGGGCTGCGATCTACGAACCGACCTCCGTATACGGGCACTTCGGACGCCCGCAGTTCAGCTGGGAAGAGACCGACGCAGTGGGTGCTCTGCAAGCTGCTGCGGGATGATCGCCCGGGTCGTCCCCGACATCCCCAGTTTCTCGGTCGACGACGGTTTCCGCTATTCGATACCTGCAGACCTCGAAGTCGACGTCGGGGCCGTGGTCCGTGTTCCCCTCGGCGGCCGGACGGTGCGAGGCTTCGTCGTCGGTCTCGAATCCGGCGACGGTGAGAACCTGAAGGCGATCCGTGCCCGTTCGGGAAAAACCGCCGTCTTCAACGAGCGACTGCTGCAGAGCCTGCGGTGGGCGGCCCATCACTATGTCGCGCCGCTGTCGGTCCTCCTACGCCGCACCGCGCCGCCAAACATCCCTGCACCGACCACCGGGCCGGCTCCGGCGGTCGACCGGCGGGAAGCCGCCCAGACGCCCGCCGGTGCACTTGGGCGGAGCATCGCCGAAGGGAGAACCCGCAACTGTCACGTGCAAACCACCAACCCGGAGGATCTCGCCGATCTAGTGGGACCGATTCTCGGCGCGGGCATGTCCGTGATGCTGGTCGCCCCTACCGGGCTCGAGGCGGTCCGGATACATGAACGTCTTGCCGCCACATTTGGGGAGGCCGTTCTGGCGATCACGCCCGACACCTCAGATCGTGAGGCGACCGCGGTATGGGCCAAGTGCCGGTCGGCGGCCGGGTACCTGCTCGTCGGGACCCCGCGCGTCTCACTCTGGCCCGTCGCGCAACTCGGCGCGGCAGTAGTGATGGGTGAGGCACGAAGGGGTATGAAGGACCGTCAGACCCCGACGGTACACAGCAGAGAGTTACTCCGGGCGCGCAGCGTCGTCGAGCGATTCGCCTTGGTGACCACCGGGCTGGTTCCCTCGACCGAGACGATTGCCGCCGGAACCGAAGTCATCGTGGCCGGACCGGGTCGACCCTGGTCGCTGATCGAGTTCGTCGACCGGAGTGTTGACCCGCCGGGAACCGGTCCGCTCTCGGACCGGACCAAGACGGCGATTGCAGCGGCTGCGAAAAGGGCGGAGAACGTGTTCGTGTTCACTCATCGCCGTGGTTACGCGCCTGCGTTCCGCTGCGTGCGCTGTCGTGAGCTGCGCACGTGTGGGAGTTGTGGAGCCAGAACCGGCCGTGAAGACACTTGCCGCCGGTGCGAGAGGGAGCAAGGTTCCTGCCGGTCATGCGGGGCGGATCGATTCGAGCCGCTGGGAGCCGGTGTCGATCGGATCGTCGAACTGGTCAAGCGTTTCGTAGATGCAGACAAGGTCGGCCTGGCCGGCGAAGGACGCCTGGTGACGGTCGGTTCGGTTCGCGACGTGCCTGCGATCAGACGGTGTTCCCTGGCCGTTGTGGTCGATGCCGACGGTCTGGTTCTCGGAACCGATTACCGCGCCGGAGAGGATGCCCTGCAGTCGCTTGCCCGGGTGGCGGCGGTCGTCGGATCGGGGCACGGCCGCCGGACCATCGTGCAAACCTCCAATCCGGCTCACCCGGTTCTCGAAGCTCTCCGGCGCGGGGAGGTGCTCCCGTTTCTCGCAGCCGAACTCGAGCAGCGGGCCGCATTCGGGTTTCCGCCGGTCGGGGACCTGATCGTGCTCGAGTGCAGGGGCTGTCCGGACGGGGCGGCACAGCGTCTGACCGAACGGTTTCCAGAGGTCACCGTGCTGGGTCCTGCCCCTGTTGAAGGCGGCTTGCGCTGGCTGCTGCAGGGGAGCGACCTGAGTGCGGCTCGAAGGGAACTGAGGAAGCTCGCCGCCGAGTGGCGCGACGCAGGCGCCTCGCTGCGGATAGACGTGGATCCGATAGATCTGTAGGGGTCGCGGGTCGCGAGTCAGAAACCCGTACCTCTTGGTTGGTGTTGGGGCGGCCGGGTTGGTTGGGGGTGGACTTGGTTGTGTTGGTTGGTGTTGGGGCGGCCGAGTTCGCCAAGGGCGAACTCGAACCTGTTGGCCGGCGTCGTAGACGCCGGCCAACAGGCGACTAGCCTCTCCCGATCATGGCCATCTTTCCCATACGCACCTTCGGAGATCCGGTGCTGCGCGCCGTCGCGGCAGAGGTCGATGAGATAGACGACGGTATCCGTCACCTGGTCGACGACATGATCGAAACCATGTACGACGCACCGGGGGTGGGATTGGCGGCGCCCCAGATCGGCATATCAAAGCGGGTCTTTGTCTTCGACTGGGCCGACGGATCGGGTGTGCACACGGTGATCAACCCGGTGATGCTCGAGGCGTCGGGTGAGTGGGAGTTCGAAGAGGGCTGTCTTTCGGTTCCCGGCAGATACTGGCCGATCCGCCGTCCGGCCTTTGCGAGGGTGCGAGGGCTGGACCTCGATGGAAACGAGGTGGAGTATTCCGGCGACGAGTTGCTGGGCCGTGTTCTCCAGCACGAGTTCGATCATCTCGAGGGGATGTTGCTGATCGAGAGACTCGAGAGGCGTGTCCGCAAGGAAGCTCTGCGGGACCTACGCGACGAGGCGCTGGGCCTTTGATCTCGAGCGTGTTTCTGGGAACACCAGGCTCATCTGTAGCGGCTCTGGAGGCGACTCTGCGCGTATCGGACGTTCGCCTGGTCGTCACACAGCCCGACCGGCCGCGCGGGCGATCCAAGACACCCCAGCCGTCGGCGGTGAAGGAGGCTGCGCTGGGCCTCGGTTTACCGGTGGCGGAACCTTCAGATCGCCTCGAGCTTCTGGCTGCCGTTGCGCAGGCTGCCCCTTTCGACATAGGTGTGGTTGTAGCTTTCGGAATGATTCTCTCGCCTTCCGTGCTGGCGATTCCGAGAGCGGGCTTCGTGAACGTTCACTTCTCGCTCCTGCCGCGGTGGCGCGGTGCAGCTCCGGTGGAGAGGGCGATCCTGGCCGGAGATGAGCGGACGGGTGTCACGCTGATGGCGGTGGAGAGCGGTCTCGACACCGGTCCCGTCATCAGCAGCAGGGAGGTTCCGATCGAGCCCGGGGAGACCTCCGAGGCGCTGCTCGATCGCCTGACCGAACTCGGCGTCGCCCTCCTGGAAGAGGACATGCCGGGCTATGCCTCCGGGGCTCTCATCTCGACCCCCCAGCGGGAGGACGGCGTCACGTATGCGCGCAAGATCGAAACGGTCGAGGCACATATCCCGGTCGAATCCCAGGCCGGCACGGCTTTGCGCTGGATCCGCGCCTTCAATCCCCGCCCGGGAGCGTTCGGGATACTCGACGGTGAACGTTTCAAGGTGTGGGAGGCCAAACTCGCTCCGGTCTCCGATCTCGAGCCCGGCGAGCTCCGAATCGTCGGCGGGCGCCTTTGCCTGGGACTGGGCGAGGGGGCACTCGAGCTGCTCGAGGTGCAGCCCGCCGGAGGCCGCAGGATGGCGGCCATGGACTGGGCCAGAGGCCGGCACGGCCCGCCGGAGTATCTTCATTGAAACCCGGTGTTCAGGCTCGGCGGGAGGCGGCAACCGCCGTAGGCCGGATTCTTCGAAGCGGCGCCTACAGCAATCGTCTCGTAGACATGTCAACCCTGTCTCAACAGGATTCCGATCAGTTCCGGTTCCTCACCTATACGACACTTCGTCACTTGAAACGGATCGACGAAGTAGTCGAGGAATTCAGCAAGCGGAAGATCCCGAAACTCGATGGCGAGGTTGCGGACGTACTTCGGGTGGCGGTGGCCGAGTTGCTGTACGGTCGCGCACCGGCGCACGCGGTGGTGGATTCTGCGGTCGAGTCGATCAAGTCGGGAAAACGGGGCAAGGCTTCCGGTTTCGTCAACGGGGTTCTTCGGGCCATCGTGCGCGATCGTGACAGGCTCCTGCCTCCGATCGACCCGAGATCGGAATACCCGGAGTGGATGGTCGAGAAGCTGGATGCTCAGTGGGAGAGCAGTGAAGTAGAAGCCTTTCTCAGTGCATCGCTGGCGGATGCCCCTCGCCAGGTACGCGCACGGCCCGGCCGGGGAACCGACGGGCTGTCAGTGATCGAAGCGATACCCGGAGCTTACGAGTGGGTCGCCGGCGGCGAACTTCCGGAGGGTTTCGTGGTTCAGGATGCGGCCAGTGTTGCCGTCGGCAACGCGGTGCCGTTGCATCCGGGTGATCTGGTTCTGGATATGGCCGCCGCCCCGGGTGGCAAAGCAGCTCATATGCGTGACCGCGGGGCGAGGGTAGTGGCCACGGATCGGAACCGCCGGCGCGTGGTCGATGGTCGCAAGCGGTGGCCGGAGATCGACTGGGTGGTTGCGGACGGCCTCGATGCTCCCTTCAAGCCCGGGTCGTTCGATCACGTGTTGCTCGACGCGCCCTGTTCGGGTCTCGGCACGATGCGGCGCCGCCCGGAAGTCCGCTACCGGGCTGATCGCCGGTCGATCGTCGAACTGGGCAGACGACAGCGATCGATGCTCGACATCGCTCTCACGTTGGTGCGACCGGGTGGGACGATCACCTATTCCGTGTGCACGGTGACGTCGGAGGAGACGGTCGACGTTGTCGCAGACCTGCCGGCTGAGGCACCGCACGGGGTACCCGGCAAGCCCTGGGGCAACGGCCTCCTGCTGGCGCCGCACCTGACAGGTACCGACGGGATGTTCATCAGCATCGTGCGGCGTCCATGACCCCGATACACTCGCCCCCAATGGACAACATCAAGATCGCCCCCTCGCTACTGGCAGCCGACTTCGCCAACCTGGCCGCACAGGTGGCGTTGGTCGAACCCTATGTCGACATGCTGCATCTGGACATCATGGACGGTCATTTCGTGCCGAATATCTCATTCGGGATGCCCGTTATCGAATCTCTGCGCAGTCACTCCAACCTGCTATTCGATTGCCACATGATGACCACCAATCCCGACGTCTACTTCACGGAACTGAAAGAGGCGGGCGGGGATCTGGCGATGATCCACATAGAGGCAATCACGGATCCCACCGACGCAGCGGCGAAGGCGCGGGAGGCCGGACTTGGATTCGGCCTGGTTCTGAACCCTCCAACTCCCTTTGCAGCGGTCGAACCTTTCGTCGAACTGGCTGATATGTTGTTGATCATGTCCGTTCATCCGGGCTTCGGCGGGCAGTCATTCATGCCCGAGGTGCTCGAAAAGACCGAATCGGCAAGGAAATGGGTTGATGAACACCGTTTGAGTGTCGATATACAGATCGACGGAGGCATCAATCCGGAGACCGCTCGCCTGGCCGGACAGGCCGGGGCGAACGTTTTCGTGGCAGGCACGGCGATATTCCGAGCTGATGATCCCGTCGCCGCGGTCGAGGAACTGCGGCAGGCTGTCAACGGAAGATGATATGACCGCACGGATCCTGGTCGTCGACGACGATCCAGACATTGTCCAGTTTGTCCGGGTGAACCTCGAACTCGAGGGTTTCGAGGTCAGCACAGCCGGTGACGGGCACGAGGCGATGAGCTCTGCTTTGTCCGGCACGCCGGACGTTGTCGTGCTCGACGTGATGATGCCCGGGATGGACGGGCTCAACGTCCTGAAACAGCTGCGGAGTCATCCGGCCGCCGCCAACACATCGGTGATCCTTCTCACCGCCAAAGCTCTGCCGGAGGATCGGGTCACCGGCCTCGATCTCGGCGCGGATGACTACATAACGAAGCCGTTCGACATCAACGAACTCGTAGCCAGGGTCAAGGCCGTTCTGCGTCGGACCAAGGCGCTGCGAGATGTCTCGCCGCTGACCGGTCTACCGGGCAACTTCAGGATCGCCAGTGAGTTGGAGGCCCGCATCGAATCCGGCGACCGTTTCGCGCTCGTCTATGCCGATCTCGACAACTTCAAGGCGTACAACGACCATTACGGGTTCATGCGGGGCGACCAGGTGATCAAGTTCACCGCACACGCGCTGCTGGAGGCAGCCGCGGCTCTCGCCGACCCTTCCTCGTTCGTCGGCCACATCGGCGGCGATGACTTCGTTGCCATCATTCATCCCGACCAGGCCGAGGCGTTCTGCGAGGAGGCCATCTCGGTCTTCGATGACGGCGTTCTCGACTATTACGAAACAGCGGATGCCTTGCGCGGATACATAGAAGTCACAGACAGGCGCGGGGAGCGACATGCGTTTCCGGTCGTTTCCGTCTCCCTCGGCGTCGCAACCAACACGACGAGGGAGATCACCTCGCAGTGGCAGGCATCGGCGATAGCAGTGGAGATGAAAGAGCACGCCAAGCGCATGTCCGGCTCCAGCTATGAAATCGACCGGAGAATGGGCTGAAGCTGCCGGAGACGGATCGGCAGATGGGTTGCCTTCGGTCGTTCCCTTTTCGGCCGGGATTGGCGCTCGGATGAGGCTCCGTCTTCTAGCCACTGCCGTGCAGGTACAATCTCTGTTGCCCCCTTCAGGGCAGGGTGTGATTCCCGACCGGCGGTGATAGCCCGCGAACCCTTCGGGGTTGATACCGGTGAAACTCCGGGGCCGACGGTAACAGTCCGGATGGAAGAAGGAGGGCGGGCTGATTCGCGCGCGCTCCTCGATTGGAGAAGCTGCGTGAACGATCAACCGATGGATCTTGCGATTCGCCTGGCAAGGCAGTTCCGTCCCCATCCCAATCCGCGTGTCGGGGCCGTGATCGTCGACCAGCACGGGCAACTGGTGGGAGAGGGCGCCCACGCGGGACAAGGCTTCCCGCATGCGGAGGTGATCGCAATCGCGGCGGCCGGCGAGCGGGCCGTCGGATCCACTATGTACGTGACTCTGGAACCCTGCAACCACACCGGTGAGACCGGGCCGTGCGCGTCGGCCATCATTTCGGCGGGGATAATGAATGTGGTCGTCGGAGTTCAGGACCCAGACCGCAGGGTGGCAGGGGCCGGTGTAGCCGCCCTGCGAGCGGCCGGGATCTCGGTCGAGTTCGATGCATCGGCGCCGGGTTTGAGGAATCTGGACCCGGGGTATTTCCATCATCGAAGGACCGGACGTCCACGCTTCACTCTAAAGACGGCGCTCACCCTGGACGGGCAGGTTGCTGCCAAGGATGGATCTTCGCAATGGATCACCGGTGAGGAGGCACGCCTGGACGGGCATCGATTGCGGGCCGAAGCCGATGCCGTCCTCGTGGGGGCAGGCACGCTGCTTGCAGACGATCCCCGCCTGGATGTGCGCCTTCCGGGTTACGAGGGGCCACAGCCTCGTCCCATAGTCATCGCCGGGAATAGACGGCTGCCCGAAACGGCTCAGATATTTGGCAGGAATCCGGTCGTCGTCTCATGTGGTGCGATAGCGCAGCCGGGCGAGGAACTCATCGTTCCCACCGGAGAGGACGGCCGACCGGACCTCATGATGGCGGCCGCATCGCTCGGACGGTCGGGTTGGGTGGATGTACTGGTGGAAGGCGGGCCGACGCTGGCCGGCGAGTTCCTGGCAGCCGGCCTGATCGATCGAGGCGTCTGGTACCTGGCCTCAAAACTCGCCGGAGGTACAGGTCATGCAGCATTCAGCCGCGATTTTGAGAGGTTGTCGGATACTCGCCGGGTCGAGATCGTTGATGTTCGGAAGGTAGGAGCCGACCTGCGCGTCGAGTTCGTGATGGAGGACCATGTTCACCGGGATAGTTGAGAGATTGGGTCACGTTGCGGCCGCTGCTCGTTCGGACGGGGGGATGCGCATATCCGTGTCGGCTCCGGATCTCGATCTGAAGATCGGAGATTCGATCGCGGTGAACGGCGTCTGCCTCACCGTGATCGAGAGCCGGCCGGACGGGTTCGATGCCTATGTGGTTCTGGAGACTCTGGACAAGACCAACCTCGGCGAACTCCGCCCCGACTCGACTGTGAACCTGGAGCGACCGATGCGTGCCGACGGCCGCTTCGACGGTCACCTGGTGCAGGGTCACGTGGATGGCATCGGTGTCGTGGTGGCCGTGGAGCCGGAGGGGGACGGAACACGTATTCGTGTGCAGCTGCCCACCGGTCTCTCGAGGTACGTCGCCGTGAAGGGGTCGATCGCCGTCGATGGCGTCAGCCTCACGGTGGCGGCCGCTGCCGGAGATGAGTTCGAAGTCGCACTTATTCCCCACACCCTCGAAGTCACGACCCTGGGAGTCCGGCCACCCGGCTCGCATGTGAACCTCGAGGTCGATGTGATCGCCAAGTATGTGGAGCGCATGTTGAGCGGGAGAGCGAAATGACCTTCGCCCCAATCGAGGACGCGATCTCGGCGCTCGCCGCCGGCGAACTGGTGGTCGTCGTCGATGATGCGGACCGGGAGAACGAGGGCGACCTGATAATGGCCGCCGAGTTCGCCACCCCGGAGCGAATCGGGTTCATGATCAGGCACACCAGTGGCATCATCTGCCTGCCGGCTCTCGGAGAACGGCTGGATGAGCTTCGCATACCGATGATGGTGGCCGACAACACCGATCGGCGCAGAACCGCTTTCACTATCTCCATCGACTATCACCACGGAACGACCACCGGCATATCGCCCGGCGACAGGACCGCCACGATCAAGGCTGTGGTCGATCCGGACACCCAGCCCGATGACCTCAGCCGCCCGGGTCACGTGTTTCCTCTGCGCTACCGGCCCGGTGGGGTCCTCGTTCGGGCCGGCCATACCGAGGCGGCGGTCGACCTCGCCAGATTGGCGGGCCTGTACCCGGCTGCTGCCCTTGCCGAGGTGGTTTCCGACGACGGAGAGCCGGCGCGGCTTCCCTACCTGATCGACTTCGCCAAGGCGCACGGTTTGGTGCTCATTTCGATTGCCGACCTCATCGAACACAGAAGGCGCCACGAGCAGCTCGTTCTGCGATCCTCCGAAGCGAGGCTGCCGACGGCATTCGGTGAGTTTCTCGCCGTCGGTTACGAATCT
Source organism: Acidimicrobiia bacterium (assembly GCA_035471805.1). Taxonomy (NCBI): domain Bacteria; kingdom Bacillati; phylum Actinomycetota; class Acidimicrobiia; species Acidimicrobiia bacterium. The sequence goes on from DATIPS010000057.1 coordinate 77,384, forward strand.
CTGGTGGACGGACGCGAGCATGTGGCCATGGTGATGGGGGAGGTGGACGGCAAAGAGAATGTTCTCGTGCGGGTTCACTCCGAGTGTCTCACCGGAGACACCTTCACCAGTCTCCGTTGTGACTGCGGCATCCAGCTGAGCGATGCCCTGCGCCGCATCGGGGACGAAGGAGAAGGTGTGCTCCTGTACATCCGCGGCCATGAGGGCCGTGGAATCGGACTGGTTCACAAGCTCGCCGCCTACGCACTGCAGGATCAAGGCCGCGACACAGTCGACGCCAATCTGGAACTGGGTTTTCCGGCCGATGCGCGAGATTACGGAGTAGGCGCCCAGATCCTGAGCGACCTGGGAATCACCACGATGAGATTGATGACCAACAATCCGACCAAGCGGGCCGGCATCGAGGGATACGGATTGACGATCACGGAAACCGTCCCGCTGGAGACCGCCCCGAATCCGGAGAATCTCGATTACCTCCGGGCAAAGGTCGACAGGATGGGGCATCTGCTGCACCTTCCGGAGGTGGACGATGAAACTGCGTGAGGTCGAAGGTCGACCGGAAGGAGCCGACCTTCGGGTCGGGATAGCGGTCTCCACATTCAACGGGACGATTACCGAAGCTCTGTTGTCGGGTGCCGTCGGCGCGCTGGAGGCGGCCGGAGTGACCGAATGCACGGTCGTCAGGGTTCCTGGAGCGCTCGAACTGGGTCCGGCGATTCTGCGACTCGCCGAGGATCACGATGCGATAGTCGCCATCGGTGCGATAGTCGAGGGAGAGACCGACCACTACGAACATGTGGCCACCCAGGCATCGACCGCAATAACTCAAATCACCCTGGCCACCGGAGTGCCTGTCGGAAACGCAGTACTGACTGTGCGACAGATCGCCCACGCGATAGACCGCAGCTTGCCCGGCCCCGGCAACAAGGGTGCCGAAGCAGCCAGGGCGGCGATTGTGATGGCGAACACCCTGCGCGAGCTCTAACAGAGCCTCCGGCGCTGGATCCCTGGTTGCGGTCGTTCAACGCAACCCAAGACCTATATCCCAAAACCCACAATCTCGATACGCACGACTGGACGGCGGCTCCCGCTTGAGTTGCCGTGCCGACTACGTATACTGCATCAAACAATTGAATGACAAAGAGGAGGCCCGCTGCTTCCCACCCGGCCACGACCAAGTGAGCCGCGGTCGATCACTACGACAAATGCAGCAGTCCTTCTCTGCTGCATTTTTCTCGTAGAGGAGGTCACGAGATCGCCGAACCACGCGTCAACAACGCAATCAGGGCAAAAGAGGTGCGAGTAGTCGCACCCGATGGCTCTCAGGTCGGAGTGAAGAAAATAGAAGAAGCCCTTTGGCTGGCCGATCAGCTGGGTCTGGATCTTGTCGAAGTCGCTCCGGAGGCCAAGCCGCCCGTTTGTCGCATGATGGATTACGGCAAGTACAAATACGAACAATCCATCAAACAACGCGAGGCCCGCAAGAAACAGACGAGAACGGTGATCAAAGAGGTCAGGCTCCGTCCGCGAATCGGGGAGCACGATTTCCAGATCGTCCGCCGAAGAGCCGAGGAGTTCCTCACTGAAGGCGACAAGGTCAAGGTGACCGTTCGGTTCCGGGGACGGGAGAACGAACGTCCGGAGCTGGGACACCGTCTTGCCCAACGTCTCTACGAGGAACTGGAAGAGTTCGCCGTTGTCGAACAGTCGGCCCGGAAAGACGGGCGGACGATGACCATGGTCATGGCGCCGACGAGGAAGGCACTCGACATTGCCGCCGCCCATAAGGAAGCAAGTCCTTCACGGCGGCCGGCAGGCGAGAGCCGCAGGCCCAATGTTGCCGAAGAGAGGGAGACCGAGGACGCGGTCGACCTGGTCGGCGATGTTGATTCGGGCGAGGTGGCCGACGACGCGGATGCGGCGTTCGTTGCCGGTGAAGTGGAGGCGGTGGTCGTCGCCGATGGCGCGGATGCTGATGTATCCGACGAGGTTGATGCAGCAGAAGACAATGACGAATCAGGCGATGGCGACGACGGAGGACCCAATGCCCAAGATGAAAACACATAAGGGAACCCAGAAGAGGTTCAAAGTAACGGGATCCGGAAAGGTTCGCCGCCGTCAGGCTGGTCGGGGACACTTGAAGGCGGCCAAGGGCGTGAAGCGCTACCGCCGCCTATCCGGGGAAACAGATCTTGCTCCGGGCGACGAAAAGCGCGTCAACCGGCTTTTGGGACGCTAGGAGGCCGAGTCATGTCACGAGTCAAACGCGCCGTAGGAGGCCACAAGAAACGTCGCAAGGTGATGGACCGGGCGAAGGGGTACACGGGAGCCAGGAGCCGCCGGTACCGCGCCGCTCGCGAGCAAACGATGCACGCGATGCAGGATTCCTACCGGGATCGCCGAGCGCGCAAAGGTGAGTTCCGACGCCTGTGGATCAGTCGCATCAACGCGGCCGCCCGTCAGAACGGGACGACCTACAGCCAGCTCATCGCCGGGCTGAAAGCTGCAGAGATCGAGGTTGATCGAAAGATGCTGGCAGATATGGCAGTCAACGATCCGGAAGCCTTCGGGCACCTCGTCGAGGTTGCGACAGCCGGCAACAACTGAGCCACTGATGGAGCCGGTCCGCTCGCCTCGCAACCAGCGCGTGGCTGCTGCGGCCCGGCTTCGTCGCGCTCGTACCCGGCGGGCCGCGAACTCGACACTTCTGGAAGGGCCCAACCTCATCGGAGCGGCAGCTGCCGCCGGGGCAGAGATCGGGCCCGTCTTTGCCCTGCAAGACGACCGGGGGACGATGCGAGTCGCAGAGGAAGCCGGATATGAGGTCGTGGTAGTTACTCAAGTCGTGCTCGATCGTTTGGCCCCCACTCAGCATCCGCGTGGCCCGGTGGCCGTGATGCGGGTGCCGGCCTCGGTGGAAATCCACAATCGCAATGCGTCGGTCCTCTGGGGCGTACGCGACCCCGGCAACGTCGGGACCCTGATCAGGGCGGCCGCGGCTTTTGGTTTCGGAATCGTGATCGGACCGGATTCGGCAGATCCGTGGAATCCCAAGGTTCTACGGGCCGCGGCCGGCGCCCATTTCCTCGTGCCCATCGAGACAGATGTCTCCGATCTGCGTCGTTTGCAGGCACGCGGGTTCCACACCGTCGGGTCCGTCGTTGAGGGTGGGGTCGCTCCTTCGGACGTTCGAGGGGACGGTCCATGGGCATTGGTCGTTGGAGACGAGGCGAGAGGCCTGCCGGAGGAACTGGCAGAATCCTGTGAAACGCAGGTGACGATCCCCATGTCCGCCGGTCTGGAGAGTCTGAATGCAGCTGTGGCCGGCTCGATCCTCATGTACGAGCTGGCCAAACGGTCCGGCCGACCGATAGCTCCCCCCGACTAACCTGTTCGATTCGATGGAAGCTTTTGACCAAATCCTCGCACAGGCGCCCGCCAGGATCGATCTGGCCGGCGACCTCGATGAACTCGCGACACTGGAAGCCGAACTCGTGGGCAAGAGGTCGCTGATTGCTGAAACCAGGCGCGGTCTGGGTCGGCTCCCTGCTGATGAGCGGCCGGTCGTCGGAGCCCGGGTTCACGAGGTTCAGCGCGTTCTGCAAGGACTGCTGGGTCAACGTCGGAGCGTTCTGGAGAGGGCCGCCGAGGATCTCCTGCTGGCGCAGGATCGCGTGGACGTTTCCCTGAGTGGGTACGAGCCGTCGATCGGAATGCACCATATTCTGACCCAGACGGTCGACGAAGTCGTCGATATCTTCACCGGACTCGGATACCGGGTTGCATCCGGGCCCGAAGTGGAACTCGCCTGGTACAACTTCGATGCGCTGAACACTCCGCCCACCCATCCCAGCCGCCTGGAGAGCGATACCCTGTACGTGGATTACGGAGATCCTTCCGATGAGATGCTCCTCCGCACCCACACCTCGCCGATGCAGGCCAGGTACATGGAGCAAAACGATCCGCCGGTCTACGTGGTGGTTCCCGGCCGGACGTTTCGCGCAGATGCTCTCGACCCGACTCATTCGCCCGTCTTCTATCAGATCGAAGGCCTGGCGGTGGATGAGAACATAACTTTCGGAGATTTGAAGGGAACGCTGGCGCATTTCGCTCGCGAGTTCTTCGGGCCGGAGCGGAAGATACGGCTGATGCCGCATTTCTTCCCGTTCACGGAGCCCTCGGCGGAGATGCACATGTCGTGCTACGCGTGCGACGGGTCGGGGTGCCGGGTGTGCAGCGGATCGGGATGGATCGAGTTGATCGGTTGTGGCATGGTCGATCCGAACGTGCTCGACGCCGTCGGTTACGACAGTTCCAAGTTGTCGGGCTTTGCGTTCGGCATGGGCGCCGAGAGAATGGCAATGGTTCGCCACGGCATCAACCACATCAAGCACTTCTATGAGAACGACATCCGGGTGCTGAGGCAGTTCACATGAAGCTCTCACTCCGCTGGCTCGAGGAATATGTAGACATCCCGACGGATGACCCCCTCGAGATCGAAGGTGTCCTCGCGTCGCTCGGGCACGAGGTGGAGGGATTCGAGGTACTCGAGGTGCCGTTCTCGAAGGTCGTCGTCGGACGGGTCGCCGAGATAGAGAAGCACCCAAACGCCGATCGGCTTCGTTTCTGCCGTGTCGACCTGGGCGACGGAGCCCTACACGATATCGTTTGCGGCGCCTGGAACTTCGCAGCCGGCGATGTAGTCCCGGTCTCCGTGCCGGGAGCCGTGCTCGCCGGAGGCCTCGAGGTAGGTGTGCGAACGATCCGGGGCGTGACATCGCACGGCATGATTTGCTCGGCGGCCGAGCTGGGCCTCGGCGACGACCACAGCGGGATCATGGTGCTCGATCCGGACACGCCTCTCGGAGCGGATTTCGCCGGCTTCGTTCCCTTTCCGGACGTCGTGTACGACATCTCGATTACTCCGAACCGGCCGGATGCAATGTCGGTCGTCGGCCTCGCCCGCGAGTTCGCCGCCTACTACCGGACCGAGGTACGGATGCCCGAGGCGAATCCGGCAACGGTCGACCGCCCGTCCCCGGTGGAAGTATCCATCGAAGACGCCAAAGGCTGCCCCCGCTACGTCGGATGGCAGGTCGATGGAGTGAAGATCGCGCCGTCACCCGTATGGATGCAGCAACGACTCCGTACATCGGAGGTCAGGCCGATCAACAACGTTGTGGACATAACCAACTACGTCCTCCTCGAGCTGGGTCAACCCCTCCACGGCTTCGATCTAGACGAGGTGGCCGACCACAAGATCGTGGTCCGCCGGGCGCGAGAGGGGGAGACCCTCAAGACTCTCGACGGTGTTGACCGGAAACTCGATGTGCTCGACCTGATGATCTGCGACGGAGGCGGGATCGTCGCATTTGCCGGAATAATGGGAGGTGAAGACTCAGAGGTCACCGAAGCCACCACGCGTGTCCTCATCGAGGCCGCCAACTTCCACCCGCCTTCGGTCATGTTCTCGTCGAAGCGGCACGGGCTGCGAACCGAGGCATCGGCCCGCTTCGAGCGCGGCGTCGATCCAAACCTGCCTGCGTTTGCTGCCGGAAGAGCCGCTCACCTGATGGTGGAACTCGCCGGAGGAGAAGCACTGGCGGACGTCAAGGACTGCTACCCATCGATCATCGAACCCTGGACGGTCGACCTCGAGGTCGGAGAGGTGGAGCGCATACTCGGCGTGCCTTTCGATCGGGACACCGTCGTGGATCTGCTGTCCCGGTTCCGGATGGACGTAGAAGGCGACTCGCCGCTGCGGGTGACGATTCCGACCAATCGCCCCGACCTCACCAGGCCGGCAGATCTGATCGAGGAGATTGCCCGGCTGCACGGGTACGACAAGTTCCCGGAAACCCTTCCTTCCGGGCCTGCCGGGGGCCTATCCGCAGCGCAGGTCCGGGATCGGCAAATCCGGGAGATCATGGTCGGCTTGGGCATGCACGAGGCACAGACGATGACATTCCTCGGCAGGGCCGAACTCGACGCCATGGCTCTGCCGGAGGACGATCCACGGCGCCGCGCCATCAGGGTGCGGAACCCGCTCCGGGAGGAGGAGGCCTACCTGAGAACGACCCTCCTGCCGAACCTGCTCAAAGCAGTGCAATACAACGTCTCCCACGGTTTGTCCCACGTTTCGCTCTTCGAGGTCGGCAAGGTGTTCCTTTCGGCGCCGGACCCGGACGATCCGCGGGTACCGGATCAGCCGGTTCATCTGGCTTTCATCGCGGTGGGAGACACCGGGGCCCGGGGTTTGCATTCCACTCCTCGCCCAACGGATGTCTATACATCGACGGGCATAGTCCGTGCGCTCTTCGACCGACTCGGTTTGCCGATGCGGATACGTCAGGGGACACCCGGCGGATTCCATCCCGGCAGGGCGGCTGAGGTTCTGATGGCCGATCGGGTCGTCGGCACCATCGGGGAGTTGCATCCTGCGGTCGGGCGCGCCTTCGGAATCGACGGGCGTGTGGCGGCGGGGGAACTGTTCCTTGCCCCGTTGCTGGCGGACGAGGGTTGGTGGCAGCTCGAGGCGCCGAGCACGTATCCACGTGTGGAGTTCGACCTCGCCTTCGTTCTCGAAGAGCGGACGCCGGCGAGCGGGGTAGTGGAGGCTATTCGGGCGGCAGCAGGGGAATGGCTCGAGAGTGTCACCGTCTTCGACGAGTTCAGAGGGGCATCAATCGGTGAGGGGCGCAAGAGTCTCGCGGTGCGACTGGTGTTTCGCGCTCCCGACCACACCCTCACCAACGAGGAAGTCGCCCCGCACCGGGAAACGATCATCTCCGCCGTGGCCGACGTCACGGGCGGTCTGTTGAGAGGTACTTGAAATGAACTATCTGAGGGTCGCCGATCTCGGTCGGGACGGTTTCTTGAACGCCCTGGATCTCTCGATGAGGGCCAAGAGCGATCCCGCCCAGTTCGGCAGCGCGCTCGCCGGTTATGAAGTGGGCTTGTTCTATATGAAACCCTCGACCAGGACCAGGGTTTCCACCGAGGTGGCGGTTTCGCAACTGGGCGGCCGACCGATGACGCTGCGCAATGAAGAGGTCGGTCTCGGCAAGCGGGAAGCACCTGCAGACGTGGCGAGGACCCTTGATCGGTACCTGGACGTCCTCGCCCTCCGGGTCTTCGAGCACGAACACCTCGACATCATCGGCGCTTACGCAAAGGCACCGGTGATCAATCTGCTCTCGGACCTCGAACACCCGTGTCAGGCACTTGCGGATGTCCAGACGATGTCGGAATCCCGGTCGCTTCCCGGTTCGGTTCTCACCTTCATCGGCGACGGCAACAACGTCTGCCACTCGCTGATGATCGCGGCGGCGATGCTCGAAGTGGAGGTCCGGGTGGCAGCGCCGGAAGGCTACGCACCGCTTCCCGAGTACGTCGAAGCGGCTTCTCAGTACAGCTCGGTGGTGGTGACGGCGGACGTGAATGCCGCAGTTGAGGGTTCCGATTTCGTCTACACGGATGTCTGGGCGTCCATGGGGCAAGAGGACGAGGCCGCCGAGCGCCGCAGGCTGTTCGAGGCATACCGGGTCGATGAGAGACTCTTCGGAAGAGCCAACGACGGCGCGATCTTCCTGCATTGTCTTCCGGCTCATCGGGGCGAAGAGGTGACGGATGGTGTAGCCGACCACCCCCGATCACGAATCTTCGATCAAGCCGAAAACCGGATGCATTCGTTCAAGGGAGTCTTGCTGCACCTGACCCAGTGACCGACAGGCTCCTGGAACTGCTCGATCGACCGGTCGAACAGGCCGCGGCAGGACTACTCGGGTGGCGTTTGCGCACCGAGCTGGCCGACGGGCCGACCGAAGTCGAGTTGTGCGAGATCGAGGCATACGGAGGGGCCGACGATCCGGCGAGTCATGCCTTCCGGGGACGAACTAGAAGGAACTCTTCGATGTTCGCCGGAGCCGGGACCTTGTATGTGTACCGCTCCTACGGTGTCCATTGGTGCGCCAACGTGGTCACCGGGGAACCCGGAGAGGCTGGCGCACTTCTGCTGCGAGGCGGCGTGCCCAGCGTTGGCCGAAACATCATGGAGGGCCGGCGTGGCCGTCAAGATCATCTGACCGACGGACCGGGGAGGCTGTGTCAAGCCCTCGGCATCGACGGCTCTCACGACGGAACCTCGCTCCTGGGCGGCTCGATTCGCCTGCTGCCCCCTGCGGGTCGGCCGGGCGGGGAGATCGTAGCCACACCGAGGATCGGGATCTCGAGGGCAACCGACCGCCTATGGCGCTTCCGGTTCCAGGTTCCGGGTTCCAGGTTCTAGGTTGCGGTGCTGCGGCTCCGGCAGAACTCAGAACCCAAACTTCCCGGCCTCACGGATTGACCCAGAGGATGATCGGTCCTGCGTTGGGAGCACCGCCGGCCGGGTCTTGCTTCCAAACGACACCGCTTCGGCGTCTGGCGTCATCCGGGTCGGACTCGGCTTCGAATCGCAACTCCACTTCGGCACCGATCTCGTCGAGTCTGGCTTTGGCCTGCTGGAAGGGGTAGCCGACCACGGTCGGGAACACGGAACCGGGCTCGGGACCGGCGACCAGTATGTGGATGGAGCTGCCCGATTGCGCCGGTTCCCCCGGCGAGGGGACCTGATTGAACACAGTTCCGTCCGGTAGGTTCCCTGCTTCCGCGTACTCGACCGACACCCGGTAGCCGGCCTCTTCTGCCAGGTGAACCGCCCCGGCGATGCTCTGACCTATCAACTGGGGGACTTCGCCGGAGCCGACGGCGACGAGGCCCTGGGGGTTGTGGATGTGGCAGATGACCGAAGGAACCTCGGCGGCCGGCAGGTAGACCCGCTGCACATTCTCACGCGGACATAGCGGACCGGCCAGCAGACCCGTTGTAACGTCTACGTCGATTGCGATGAGGTCGCCGAGATCGGCCGTCGCCAACTGTCCGAATCCCGTGGTGACCAGGGCGGAGGCGGTGAACTGCGCCCAGATCTGGGCCGGCCAGCTTCCGCCGGTGATCTCGATGGGCGTCGCCGGGGGGACCATCTCTATCTGGGCCTGGGGGTAGCCCACCCAGACGGCCGTCGCCAGTTCGGGCGTATACCCGACGAACCAGGCGTCCCGGTGCTCCTGGGAAGTCCCGGTCTTTCCGGCAACCGGACGACCGATGTCGGCACGTGCCCCGGTGCCGCGTGCGACGACCTCACTGAGCGCAGCGGTGACCTGCCGGGCAACGGACCGATCGATTGCCTCGGTGACGATCGGCACCCCGCTGTATATGTTGACTCCTTCGTTGGTTTCGATCGCAGTGACGAAGATGGGCGAGATGTGTATACCCTCGGCCGCGAAAGTTCCGTAGGCAGAAGCCATGTCGAGAACGGATGCCTCTTGCGCTCCGAGTGCCAGGGCATGAAACGGCTGGAGATCGGCGGTGATGCCGGCAGCTCTGGCGACGTCCACGACTGCTGCCGGTCCGACCGCATCCACGAGCTGTGCGTATACGACGTTGACCGACCAAACCGTCCCATCCAGCAAGGTGAGATTGCCGAAGTTGGCCCCTCCGTAGTTCTCGACTTGCCATGGTCCGGAATCCGTGGCGATCACGATCGAGGACCCGCCCGCGAACGTAGAGGTGAGGGCGAATCCGTTCTCCAGCGCCGCGGCAAGCACGAACGGCTTGAAAGCCGAGCCGGTCTGGCGTGACCCCTGGGTGGCCAGATTGAACTGTGCCACCGGGTCGGTCGGGTCGTAGAAATCGGCTCCGCCCACCAGGGCGCGAACGTATCCCGTCCGTGGTTCCACTGCCACCAGCGCGGCCGACGGTCCATCTTCCGGCATGACGCCGTCGATGGCCAGCTCCGCAGATTCCTGCGTGAGCGGATCCAGGGTCGTATAGATCCGGAGACCGCCCCGGAACAACGCGTTGTACCGGTCTGTTGCCGTTGCGCCCAGCGACGGATCGTCGAGGAGGAGCTGCTTGACCTGCTCCGTGAAGTAAGGAAAACGCATCTGCTCTGGAGGTTGGGGCGGAGCGAGCCTGAGCCCGGCCGCATCGGCGACCTCGGCGTTCTGCGCGGTGAGCCAGCCGAGTTCCACCATCTTTCCCAGAACGACCCTCCGTCGTTCGAGCGCCGCCTCCGGGTGCCGGTACGGATCGGTCTTCGACGGGGACTGGATCAATCCGGCGAGGAGGGCAGACTCGGGAAGAGTGAGGTCGGCCACCGGTTTGGCGAAGTAGTGAAGCGCCGCGGCGCCGACCCCGTAGGCCCCGCCACCGAGATACACGGTGTTCACATAACGCTCGAGAATCTGCTCTTTCGTGAGGTTCTCTTCCAGCCTGAGAGCAAGGGTGGCCTCCTCGATCTTCCGATCCGCGGTGACTTCAGGAGTGAGCAAGACGTTCTTGAGGTACTGCTGGGTGATCGTCGAGCCACCCTGGACGATCGTCCCGGCTTCGATGTTTTGCACGAGAGCACGGGCAATCGATTTCAGGTCGACTCCCGGATGCGCCCAGAACCGCTCATCCTCGATGGCGACTACCGCGTCGATGAGGTGCCGGGGCATGTCGGCGTACTCAATCAGCACGCGGTCCTCTTCAGCGTGCCACTGCGTCAGAACGGAGCCGTCGGCCGCATAGACGATCGTGGTCAGGCCGAGGTCGCCCAGACCCGGGTCATCGAGCGGTCGATAATTGCACGCCGAAGCGAGGATTAGAAGTGCAACCGCCAGCGCCGGCAGTCGTTTCATGAAGGCCCTATCTACAGAACCGAAGGGTACCGGGGCCCTGATGCAAGGCAGCGTATTTGGCAGGAGGCGATTCGGCTTCCAGCTAGGCTGCCCGGCGATGACCAACGACCGCATGAAGCTGTTTCGAGGGACCGACACAGTGCTTCCCGAAGGGGACCTGGAGAAACTCCTCGAAGAGGGTCGCCCGCTACGGGTGAAGCTCGGTATGGATCCGACTGCACCGGCGGTGACGTTGGGATGGGCGGTGGTGCTGAGGAAACTCCGGCAGTTCCAGGAGGAGGGCCATACCGCGGTGCTGATCGTTGGCGACTTCACGGCCCAGGTCGGCGACCCCTCCGGCAAGAGCGAAACACGGCGCCGGCTCACGGCCGCCGAGGTGCGCGGCCACGCCGAATCGGTTCTCGATGGATTTCGGAAGGTGCTGCTGCCCGAGCGTCTGGAGATCCGCTACAACTCTGAATGGCTCGGCGAAATGGACATGGCGGACGTCCTGGACATGACCGCCCAGGTCACGGTTGCGCAGATGCTGGAGCGAAGCGATTTCGCTCAACGATTCGACGCGCATCAGCCGATTTCAGTGATGGAGTTCATGTACCCGTTGCTGCAAGGTATGGATTCGGTTGCGGTTGAGGCCGATGTGGAACTCGGCGGGGCGGACCAGCTGTGGAATCTGATGATGGGGCGAGTCCTGCAAGAACGGCACGACCAGCGACCGCAGATCGTCATGACGATGCCTCTGCTGATCGGAACCGATGGCGAGCACAAGATGTCGCAATCGCTCGACAACTACATAGGCATCGACGACGCGGCGGATGACATGTTCGGGAAGCTGATGAGCATTCCGGACAAGTTGATAGTCCAGTATTTCGAGCTGGCGACGGATGTGGACATCACCGAGGTAGCGGCGATAAGTGAGGGATTGGCAGGCGGCGATCTGCACCCCGGCGAAGTCAAGAGGCGGCTCTCCAGAGAGATCGTGGATCTCTACCACGGTGAGGGTGCCGGGGAGCACGCGGAGGCAACCTTTGATCAGATCTTCAAACGCCACGAGATTCCGGATGACGTTTCCGACTTCGCCCTGCCGGACGGCGACCCGGTGTTCATCCCGGTCCTGCTGAAGGATGCCGGCCTGGTCGACTCGAGCTCAGATGGCAGAAGGATGATCGGTCAGGGAGCCGTCAAGCTGGACGGCGAGATCATCGCCGACATGGAGGTACCGCGTTCCGCTCTGTCCGGTTCGGTACTGCAGGTCGGCAAGCGCCGTTTCGTTCGCCTGATCTGAACTTCGAGGGGTTTGGGTCAGGGTTCTCTTGCTGTGGCGGACCGGCACCTTGAGTTGCTCAGAACGAGCGGCCTCCAAACCGGAACTCACGATCCGGTGTCGCGGCGAAGTCGCTCAAACGAATCGACGATCGCTTGCGCGAGTTCTGCTTTGCGCCACAGCAGAACGCTGGCGTGGCCACCCGGAATCCACCGCAGCTCGGATCCCGGCCAGTGGTCGTGCAGGCGCTCGAACGCGTGTCGCGGAATGTATCCGTCTGCTCTGGGTGCTGCCAGGACGGCGCTGGCGGCATGAGGCGGAGGGGGGAATCTGAGGGCGGACGCATCGCCGAGCGTTGCAGCTATCTCGTCCCGCAGATCGACCCCGCCCAATGCATCCCATGCGATTGCGCCGCTCAGGAGGCCTTCGCTCCAGACCGGTCCGGGGGAGTGGGAAGCCGCCAATCCGGCAGTGGCCACCGGAAACGGAACCGTCGCGCTGATCAGCGCCGCGATGTTCCCCCCCATCGAGTAGCCGGCAACGCCGGGTTGCGGGCCTTCCTGCCCGTGCAGGTCATTCAGGATTGCCCGCCCCTCCAGGACCGCGGCAGCCCCCATCGTGTAGAAATCGACAACGGTGCGAAGGGGTTGGCCCGGGCCCGGCCTGCGGTTCCCGTAGAAAGGGTTCTCGTGGAGAATCGATGCGATTCCCAGGCGCGCCAGGCGGCGGGCCAGTTGCATACGGGTCTTGTATCCGTGGTCGTTGAAGGCGGCCATGATCAGGCACACACCCGCCGGTTCGAAGTTCGGCACGACTTTTCTGAGGGCGGCAACACGACTGGCGGGAGGGAGCAGGTCCGCCATCGGACTGACGAAGGAACCGTCGATGATCTTCATGGTTCCGGCCGCGCCGGCCGAACGCCATTCGATGTCGATCGCCGGTATCGGGGCGATGACTCCGGCCTCTGCACGGAGATCCCGAAGGCGAGCGGCATCACCCCACCCGTCGGAAAACACACGATCGTAGAGGATGGTCCGGGCGGTGAAGGTGCCGGCGAGGCGATCGAGCCAGTGCATGAACACACAACGTATCACGTATGGAGAAGAGCGAAGCGGGGGCGCGTTACAAACACCGAAGTCCATGGAAAATGGCCACACAGGAGGCCCCTGCACCGTGATACGTTGTAGATGATGCCGAGCAGGGGCTCGGATGAACTTGACATGACCGCGCAGATGGCTAATGTGCCTCAAGCGGCGGATCGCTCCGTCGCATTCTTGACCTGTCAGGACATCGGATCTGACAGGCCATCAGTAGAAGTGGTACGATTCTCGTCTGCCCGCGCGAGCGGCAGACAGACCACGCCAGGCTCTTTGACAACTAAACAGTGTGCCAAAAGTCAGTAAGGCGCTTGAGACGTCCTGCATTGCAGGGCGGGCTCGAGCGGACCGTACTTGAATGAATGCCGGGTTACCTACCCGGCGAACTTCAGGTTCGAACTCATAATTGACCTCTTATATGGCTGAGCCCCGGGTGACCGGGGGGAGGTCGAGAGTGTACGTTGGAGAGTTTGATCCTGGCTCAGGACGAACGCTGGCGGCGCGCCTAATGCATGCAAGTCGAGCGACGCATATTGGAGGAGTAATCCACTGGTATGACGGAGCGGCGAACGGGTGAGTAACACGTGAGAAACCTGCCCCGAAGACCGGGATAGCCCGGGGAAACCCGGATTAATACCGGATATTCTCTACAGATCGCATGGTCTGTTGAGGAAAGGCCTTTGTGCTTCGGGATGGTCTCGCGACCTATCAGCTAGTTGGTGAGGTAATGGCTCACCAAGGCAACGACGGGTAGCTGGTCTGAGAGGACGATCAGCCACACTGGGACTGAGACACGGCCCAGACTCCTACGGGAGGCAGCAGCAGGGAATTTTGTCCAATGGGCGCAAGCCTGAGACAGCGACGCCGCGTGGGGGATGAAGGCTTTCGGGTTGTAAACCCCTTTCAGGAGGGACGAAATTGACGGTACCTCCAGAAGAAGCCCCGGCCAACTACGTGCCAGCAGCCGCGGTAATACGTAGGGGGCGAGCGTTGTCCGGAATTATTGGGCGTAAAGGGCTCGTAGGCGGCTTGGTAAGTCGGTCGTGAAAGCCCGGGGCTTAACCCCGGGACGCCGGTCGATACTGCCATGGCTTGGGTCCGGTAGAGGAGAACGGAATTCCCGGTGTAGCGGTGAAATGCGCAGATATCGGGAGGAACACCAGTAGCGAAGGCGGTTCTCTGGGCCGGTACCGACGCTGAGGAGCGAAAGCGTGGGGAGCAAACAGGATTAGATACCCTGGTAGTCCACGCCGTAAACGTTGGGCACTAGGTGTGGCGGACTCATCAACGTTCGCCGTGCCGAAGCTAACGCATTAAGTGCCCCGCCTGGGGAGTACGGCCGCAAGGCTAAAACTCAAAGGAATTGACGGGTCCCCGCACAAGCGGCGGAGCATGCGGCTTAATTCGATGCAACCCGAAGAACCTTACCTGGCCTTGACATTATGGGAAAAGCCGTGGAAACACGGTGTGCGTAAGCGTCCATAACAGGTGGTGCATGGCTGTCGTCAGCTCGTGTCGTGAGATGTTGGGTTAAGTCCCGCAACGAGCGCAACCCCTATCCTATGTTGCCAGCGGTTCGGCCGGGGACTCATAGGAGACTGCCGGGGATAACTCGGAGGAAGGTGGGGACGACGTCAAGTCATCATGCCCCTTATGGCCAGGGCTGCACGCATGCTACAATGGCCGATACAACGGGCAGCGATCCAGCGATGGTGAGCGAATCCCTTAAAGTCGGCCTCAGTTCGGATTGGAGTCTGCAACTCGACTCCATGAAGTCGGAGTCGCTAGTAATCGTGGATCAGCAAAGCCGCGGTGAATGCGTTCTCGGGGATTGTACACACCGCCCGTCACGTCACGAAAGTCGGCAACACCCGAAGTCAGTGGTCCAACCTTATGGGAGGAAGCTGCCGAAGGTGGGGTCGGTGATTGGGACGAAGTCGTAACAAGGTAGCCGTACGGGAACGTGCGGCTGGATCACCTCCTTTCTAAGGAGCAATCAAAGTCCATACGACGGACTGAAGTGTGAGTAGCTAAGCAATAACGGCGATGGCAACATCGCACGGAGTTTCCGTCAGGAAACTCCAACGTGATGCGAAGCATCACGCGCTCTTAGGTTGATGTACTGATTATTCGACTCTCTTGAGGTCTCTTGCAGGAGGAGGTAACTCCCCGGAGAGGTCGCCTGAGAGTTGGGCACACTGTTTAGTTGTGAGGGAGTCGGCGTGATGGCCCAGCGGCCATCACACTGGAGTCTCCGCAAGGGGACTCCCCCTTGCTGTGATGAGTCCGGCATTGCCAGGTTCACATCTGCCGGCTCAGCCGGCAAACAGGCACATTGAGAACTGCATAGCGAGCACTAATGTCTTGGATTCTTTTATGTCCAAGCTACTAAGGGTCCACGGTGGATGCCTTGGCGTTAGGAGCCGATGAAGGACGTGGCAGGCTGCGAAAAGCCTCGGGAAGCTGTCAAGCAAGCGTAGATCCGAGGATGTCCGAATGGGGAAACCCGGCTGGGGTCATGCCCAGTCACTCCGGTCTGAATATATAGGGCCGGTAGAGGGAACTAGGGGAATTGAAACATCTCAGTACCCTGTAGGAAAAGAAAGCAAAAGCGACTCCCTGAGTAGTGGTGAGCGAAACGGGAAAAGCCTAAACCAGTGCGGTGTCAAAGCCCGACGGCGTTGCCGTACTGGTGTTGTGGGAGCCATCTGATAACTCGTCGGAGTTGTCAAGGAGTTACAAAATCAGGTGATAGTCGAACCGAGCTGGAAAGCTCGGCCGCAGAAGGTAAGAGCCCTGTAGACGAAATCGCACTGATCTCCTGATGGAGTTCCCAAGTATCACGGGGGATATCCCGTGTGAATCTGCGAGGACCACCTCGTAAGGCTAAGTACTTCCTAACGACCGATAGCGGACAAGTACCGTGAGGGAAAGGTGAAAAGCACCCCGGTGAGGGGAGTGAAATAGAACCTGAAACCGTGGACTTACAAGCAGTGGGAGGGATCTTCGGATCCTGACCGCCTGCCTTTTGAAGAATGAGCCGGCGAGTTATTGGTGTGTGGCGAGGTTAAGGCGTATGTCGAAGCCGCAGCGAAAGCGAGTCTGAATAGGGCGTACAGTCGCATGCTATAGACCCGAAGCCGAGTGATCTATCCATGGGCAGGGTGAAGCGAGGGTAAGACCTCGTGGAGGCCCGAACCCACCTAGGTTGAAAACTGGGGGGATGACCTGTGGATAGGGGTGAAAGGCCAAACAAACTCGGTGATAGCTGGTTCTCCCCGAAATAGCTTTAGGGCTAGCGTCACGCGTTCCGCATTGGGGGTAGAGCACTGATTGGGCTAGGGGGCCGACAAGCTTACTGACCCCAGTCAAACTCCGAATCTCAATGCGCTAGAGCGTGGCAGTCAGACTGTGGGGGATAAGCTCCATGGTCGAAAGGGAAACAGCCCAGACCGCCAGCTAAGGCCCCTAAGTGTGTACTAAGTGGGAAACGATGTGGAGTTGCCCAAACAGCCAGGAGGTTGGCTTAGAAGCAGCCACCCTTTAAAGAGTGCGTAACAGCTCACTGGTCGAGTGATTCCGCGCGGAAAATGTAACGGGGCTCAAGTACACCGCCGAAGCTGCGGATTTCCGTCAATAGCTCGGCCCTTTTCCTTCGGGAACTGGGTCTAGGCGACGGGAGTGGTAGGGGAGCGTCGAGCAGCCCATGAAGCGGCGGCGTAAGCCAGCCGTGGAGGCTGTTCGAGTGCGAATGCCGGCATGAGTAGCGAAAGAGGAGTGAGAATCTCCTCCGCCGAATGTCCAAGGGTTCCTGGGGAAGGCTCGTCCGCCCAGGGTTAGTCGGGACCTAAGGTGAGGCCGAAAGGCGTAATCGATGGACAACTGGTTGATATTCCAGTACCACCATATGCGCGTTCAGGCAGAACCCAGTTTGCTAAGGAAAGCCCTTCGGGGCCTACCGACCCAACTGGTATTAAGCCAGCAATGGAGTGACGCGGAAAGGTAAGCAGACCCGGGCGTTGGTTGACCCGGGGTAAGCGTGTAGGACGAGGACTAGGTAAATCCGGGCCTCATAAAGTCTGAGGCGCGATGCCGACCCGCTTTAGGGGAAGCTGCCGATCCTATGCCGCCAAGAAAACCTTCTAGCGAGCTCATATGGTGCCCGTACCCCAAACCGACACAGGTGGACAAGTAGAGAATACTAAGGCGATCGAGATAACTCTGGTTAAGGAACTCGGCAAATTGGTCCCGTAACTTCGGGAGAAGGGACGCCCCGGTAAAGTTTAAGACTTCGCGTCTGAAGGCTTGAGGGGGCCGCAGTGACCTGGCCCAAACGACTGTTTACTAAAAACACAGCAGCGTGCTAAGTCGTAAGACGATGTATACGCTGTGACGCCTGCCCGGTGCCGGAAGGTTAAGGGGAAGGGTTAGCTTCGGCGAAGCTCTGAACCTAAGCCCCGGTAAACGGCGGCCGTAACTATAACGGTCCTAAGGTAGCGAAATTCCTTGTCGGGTAAGTTCCGACCTGCACGAATGGCGTAACGATTTGGGCACTGTCTCAACCAGAGACTCGGCGAAATTGCAATGTGAGTAAAGATGCTCACTACCTGCGACAGGACGGAAAGACCCCGGAACCTTTACTGCAGCTTGGCATTGGAGTCTGGTATACGATGTGTAGGATAGGTGGGAGACATTGAAGCAGCGGCGCTAGTCGTTGTGGAGTCAACCTTGGAATACCACCCTTCGTGTATAGGGCTTCTAACCTCGGTCCGTTATCCGGATCAGGGACATTGCCTGGCGGGCAGTTTCACTGGGGCGGTGGCCTCCTAAAAAGTAACGGAGGCGCCCAAAGGTCCCCTCAGTCTGGTCGGCAATCAGACGGCGAGTGCAAGGGCACAAGGGGGCTTGACTGCGAGACCTACAAGTCGAGCAGGGACGAAAGTCGGGCCTAGTGATCCTACCGTGGCGTGTGGAAGCGCGGTAGCTCAACGGCTAAAAGGTACTCCGGGGATAACAGGCTTATACCCCCCAAGAGTCCATATCGACGGGGGTGTTTGGCACCTCGATGTCGGCTCGTCGCATCCTGGGGCCGGAGCAGGTCCCAAGGGTCGGGCTGTTCGCCCGTTAAAGCGGCACGCGAGCTGGGTTTAGAACGTCGTGAGACAGTTCGGTCCCTATCCGTCGCAGGCGCAGGAGATTTGAGAGGAGCTGTCCCTAGTACGAGAGGACCGGGATGGACGAACCTCTGGTGTGCCAGTTGTTCTGCCAAGAGCACGGCTGGTTAGCTACGTTCGGACGGGATAAGCGCTGAAGGCATCTAAGTGCGAAGCCCACCTCGAGATGAGATCTCCCACCGGATTAACCGGGTAAGGCCCCTGGTAGATGACCAGGTAGATAGGCCGGAAGTGGAAGCGCAGTAATGCGTGCAGCTGACCGGTACTAATCGGCCGAGGGCTTGGACTTGAATTCAATACTTAGTGCTCGCTATGGAGTGCTCAAGGTAGCTTGAGTACTAACGAACTCATCGGCCGCGGCCGCCGAGTTCGTGAAGGTTTGTCCGGTGGCGATAGCGGCGGGGAACCACCCGTTCCCATTCCGAACACGGAAGTTAAGCCCGCCAGCGCCGATGGTACTTGGGGAGCAATCCCCCGGGAGAGTAGGTCACTGCCGGACATTATTTGCGAGGGCCGTCCAAATTGGGCGGCCCTCTTTCTTTGACGAAGGAGCAAGAGGTGCCGGGATCACGCGGAGGAGATCCTCGAGGGGATCGACGGAGTACGCCACCCCGCAATCAAACAGGGTCGCGACGCGATGCTTCGAAAGGCGACCGAGAGCCGTCGAAAGGCCGCGCCAACCCGCCCGGAGAACGCAAGCCGGGGCGGAGCCATACCGCGGTGGGCGCCGGCGCAGACCTGCCCCGGTGGCTGCGCGACGAGATAGTGCGGACGACCAAGAAAGACAGGCGCGACGCGACCCTCAACCTTCTGAGCGCGGCGGCCGGTTCATTCGAGGAAGGTCGCTACGCGGCGGCTCGGAAGAAGCTCCTCGAGGCCAAGGCCCTCTCCTCGCGGGCCGGAGCCATTCGTGAGCTCCTCGCCTTGTCGTGTTACCGGATGGGCCTTTGGCAGGAGGCGCTGCGGGAAATCCGCACCTTCCGCAGGATCACCGGCGACACCACGCACATGGCGGTCGAGATGGACTCTCTCCGTGCGCTCGACCGCTTCCCGGATGTCCATACGACCTGGGAAACGTTCCGGGAACTGGGTGGTTCCAAAGCGGCGGAAGCCGAGATCAGGGTCGTGTACGGCTCCTTCTTGCTAGATCAGGGAGACAACCGCAACGCCTGGGAGATCACCCGCCCGCAGCGACTTTCCAGCGACGCCCCCGAATGGGAGGTGCGGCGCTGGTACGTCGCGGCCCGTGCGGCTGCCCGGCTCGGTGACAAGGACACCGCCAAGCAGATTGCCAGAGCGATAGAGGAGATGGATCCCGCCCTCCCGGGCCTGGACCTACTCCACGACGAGATTGCTTAATCGGTTCGAACCGGGCTCCGATAACATCCTGATATGAAAACGGCAGCTCTGTTCGTTCTGGCGATACTCATCGTGCCGGCCGGTATGGCCGCGGCCATACCGTCGATCGACGGCGATTACACCGTCGCCGGGGAGTGGCCGGTACCCGGGCGGTTCAGCTCGGGGGACCACGGACCCTGGGTGGCGGAACTGCAGATCGCTCTCAACGACGCCGGGTTCCGGGCGGGGGAACCCGACGGCTACTTCGGACGCTCCACGCTGGCGGCCGTGTACGCATTCCAGAAAGTGCACGATCTCCCCAGGGACGGAGTGTTCCTCCGGGACCACTGGGGTCTACTCGGCGAACCGCTGGTTGTGCCAGGGGATGCGCCGGAGGACACCCGGGTCGAAGTCGATCTCGGGCGGCAGGTCCTCTATCTCATCGAAGAGGGCGCCGTCGCGTTCGTGTTGCCCATCTCCTCGGCCAGCGGCGACGCTTACAGGCATTCTTCCGGAAGAGTGGTCCGAGCCAAGACCCCGGAAGGCAGCTACGAGTTCTACAAGAAGGTGGATGGGTGGCGGATCTCCTACCTCGGTGCCCTCTACCGGCCGTTCTACTTCTCCGGCGGGTATGCCATCCACGGCTCTGGGAGCGTGCCACCCTACCCGGCGTCCCACGGCTGCATCAGGGTCGAGATGTGGGATATGGACTTTCTGGCCCCGCAACTCGAGCTCGGCATGCCCGTCTACGTCTACGGGGCACGCAACGAGAGGTCGACGATCGTGCCGGAGCCGCCGTTGACCGTCGGTGAGAGAGCCGGGCGGCGCCTGACGGTCGGCCCGGCGGGTTTCCTCCCCGGGTAGGCGGAGTTCCTCGGCCGAGTCACTCTTGACGGGAACTCATCCAATGGCGGATTCCTCTGACCTGCATCGGCCAGAAGGTGGCCCGGTCGTAGGTATCGATGTCCTCCTCCGAGTACCCGTCGGCCCTATGTCGTTCGATCGTCCACCGGCGCAGTCGCTCGGTGGCTGCGTCGTCGTCGAGTTCGGCCACCTGCTCTACGAACCTCACCCACTCCCAGAGCTGTTGTTCGGACGATGCCAGCGCTTCTTCGACCTGATAGTTCGGTCCGAAATGGGCGAAGCCGAGGAAGGCTGGTCCGATGGAACCCATCCGGCGCATCTGCTCGGTGGCCGCCACCGGGTCGAAGTCCGGTGGGGGAGTGACCGGTTGAACGGCATGGCCGTGGGGGTAGGAGAGGCCGAGTGAGTCCCCCACGAACATCCCACCGCTGACCTCCTCGTAGTAGGTGATGTGGTGCTTCGCATGACCCGGGGTATAGAGCGCCTCCAGGGTGCGCCCGCCGCCGAGAGGGATGCGGTCACCGTCATCCAGCACCAGAAGACGATCCCGGTCGATCGGGATCATCGGTCCCCAGTTCGAGGTGAGCCAGTCCTCTCCGAAGACTTGCAAGGCAGAACTCCACAGACGGTCCGGCTGCTCCAAATGCCTTGCCCCCTTTGAATGCACGCCGATTCGGGCCTTCGGGAAGGATTGTGCGATCTGGCCGGCGCCGCCCGCATGATCGATGTGAATATGGGTCACCACGATCGTGGCCAGATCGTCGATCCCCATTTCGTCGAGCGCGGCCGTCAGGTGATGCAGCGTCGCCGACGGGCCGACTTCGACGAGGACGCGCTCGGGTGTGTCGAAGAGGTAGCACGCCAGACGTTGCGGGTGCTCCTCCATCCAGGCGTCGATCGCATATAGGCCATCCGACAGTCGTTCGATGGAGTATTCGGTCATGGCGCGACCCTACCTCACGGTTTTCTGTCACGCCCACGACATACGGTTCCAACAGTCTCCTCCGCCTTCCCCGGAAAGGTCGAACAATGGACTTCAACCTCGTCGTACTCGGCGGCCATCTGGCCGCCCCGCCGGAAGTGAGAGTGTTCGAATCCGGGGCCCGCTTGCTCCGGTACCTGATCACAGTGAAGAATGACGAACCGCGCCGTCGGGTCGACGTGCTGCCGGTGACCCTGTGGGATCCATCCGATGACTTGCTCGGCCGGGAGTCGCAGGCGGGCGATCGACTCTGGTGTGTCGGAAGTGCGCAACGACGATTCTGGGACGGTCGAGACGGCCGGCGAAGCCGCATCGAGCTCGTCGCCGCCAGCGTGAGCCTCCGGGACCCTGCCGGCCTGTTCCCCGATCCTTCCAATACATGAGTTCCGAACGTGCGGCAGGTTCATGTGCTTCGCTCACAAGCGGCTACCCTGCCGCAGCGATGACCCAAATCGTTGTAGCAGCATCGTCGCAGCTGGCGGCCGACGTCGGGGGACGCATTGCGGATGCCGGGGGGAACGCGGTCGACGCCGCCATTGGGGCCAATCTGACGGCGATGATCACCGAGCCGGGCGTCTGCGCGATCGGCGGCGGGGGCTTCGTTACCGTCTGGCCGCAGCAATCCGATCCCGTCACCATCGACGGGTACATGGAGATGCCCGGCCGGGGACTGGCCTCGGAGAGATTCGGGGGTGGCGCATTCGACGTGACGATGCCATACGGCGGTGGTGTCACCACGACGGTCGGCCACGGCTCCGTGGCAACGCCCGGTGCACTCGCCGCATTCAACCGGGCCTCGGAGAGGTTCGGGGCGATACCGTGGCGGGAGATCCTTGGTCCCATCATCGAAGTCGTGCGAGATGGTTTTCCGCTGTCGCAAGCATCTCGCTTGTATCTCGAGTTTTCGGCCGAATCAGTGTTCGGGTGGGAGCCTGAAGGTCGTGCTGCCCTCTTTCCGAACGGGGAGCTACTCGGAGCAGGCGACCGCGTCTCCATCCCCGAACTCGTCGAAACACTCGGTGTGATCGCCGACCTGGGCGTTGAATCGTTCTATGAAGGTGACCTCGCCCGACTCATGAGCGATGACATAGTCGCCAACGGCGGAATCCTCACGAGGGAGGACCTGGCGGCCTATCGCGCCATCGAACGCCCGTCCCTGCACTCGGAGTTGGACGACTGGCAAATCGCCACCAACCCGGCTCCGGCGATCGGGGGAGCGGCGCTGGCAGCCATGCTGTTCCTCTTGGAAGGAACGGGTTTCCCCGGCTGGAATATAGAAGGAATGCATCACCTCGTCCGGGCGCAGCAGGCGGTCCTCGGGTTCCGGCGAGACTTCGTCGACACGGCGCAAGACCGCCCGGCGGTCATCCAGCGCCTCCTCGATCTTTCGCAGACAGGGGATTGGCGACGGTTGCTCACGTCACCTTCGACCGTGCATACGTCGGCCGTCGACGCAGCCGGCAGCGCCTGTTCCATCACCATGTCCGCCGGATACGGATCGGGTGTGATGCCGCCGGGGACCGGAATGTGGATGAACAACTCGCTTGGTGAACTCGAGCTGAACCGGCTCGGTTTTCATTCGCTTCCCCCCGGTACCCGGTTGGTGTCGAACATGGCACCGACGGTCGCACGCCGCACGGACGGCGCGGTACTGTCGATCGGATCACCGGGAGCCGACCGGATCACGACTGCCATCCTCTCGACCCTTCTCAACCTGATTCACCTCGGGATGGACCTGGATGAGGCCGTTCAGCATCCGCGTCTTCACGTCGAATTCACCGACGAGGGTGGTCGCATTGGTTATGAACCCGGACTCGATGTGGGCAGACTCGGCCTGATATCCCGCCGGTTCGAGACAACGGATATGTTCTTCGGCGGAGTCGGCGCCGCTCTGTTCGACCCGGACCTCGGTCTGACCGCGGCGGCCGATCATCGCCGGACCGGCGGCATCTCCTTCGGCGGCGCGTAGCGCAATGTACGCCTTTCTGCGGCGACCGGCATGGTTGGCCCTTCAACTCGTCGTCCTCGGCCTAGTTGTCTCCTTCCTCCTGCTTGGAAGATGGCAACTGGACCGACTCGACGAACGGAGGTCCGAGAACGCCCTCATCTCCGATCGGCTTGCCGCAGACCCGACCGGTTGGTCGTCCTATTCCGCGGTTCTGCCACCCGAATACACGCTCCTCACCGTCAAAGGTGAATTCGATACCGGCGAGGAGGTGCTTCTCCGCAGTCAGGTCGACCTCGGACGGCCGGGTTTCGATGTACTGACACCGCTCTATCTGGACTCCGGATCGACAATTGTCGTCAACAGGGGGTGGGTGCCGCTGGCGCTGGATCAAGTGCCGGTCGAGGAGGCGACTCCTCCCGACGGCGTCGTGGCCGTCGACGGGTACGTCCGTTATCCTCTCGCCGGCGCTTCGGCAGGGTCGGGATCCGATGGTGACTCTCACATCTTTGCCCGGGTGGACCTGGATCGGTTTGACCTACGGACCGATGGTGATCTGGAACCGTTCTATCTCGAGTTGACCTCGATGAAACCGGCCGGCGGTTCGCTACCGGTCACAGAAGGGCTCCCAGAGTTGAGCGACGGCCCGCACCTCTCCTACGCCGTGCAGTGGTTCGCCTTCGCTCTGGTCAGTACGTTCGGGCTGGCGGCTCTGATCCGATCGACCGCCCGACGCCGTTCCCGGATCAGTCGTCGTGAAGAACCTCAGCAGCCTGACTCATGGTGAACCGGCCGGCGGTTACTTCACGGCCGACGATAACGCCGCCGAGTCGCTTCCCGTCGCTTTCGAGTTCATAGAGCGCCTGGAGATCGGCGAGGTTGCGAGCTCCACCGGCCGCGATCACGGGCTCGTCGACGATCGCAAGTGCGCGCCGGAGGATTCCGAAGTTCGGCGGCTCCTCCAGCGCGTCGCGGCCGGCCTCTGAGACCAGGTACGCCGCCGCTCCGCCTGCCGACAGTTCGATGAGTACCTCTTCGAGGAACCTTCCGGAGTGGGCAGTCCATCCACGCACCACCAGCTCCTCATCCGGCAGGACGTCGAGGCTGACCGCCACCTTGCCGGGATAGGTTCGAAACAGGTCCCATGCCATGACCTGTTCTTCGATAGCGGCAGTGCCCATGACGACACGCCATGCCCCGGCTTCGATCATGCGCGCAGCCTCCTGCGGGGAGCGGATTCCGCCCGCTACCTGAACGGGGATGTCGAGGGCTTCGATGATTTCGCGTATCAATGGGCGGTTCCGGTAGTCGCCGTAGGCGGCGGCGTCGAGATCGACGATCTGAATACGGGTCGCACCCTTTGCAACCCACCCTCGGGCTCGCTCGAGGGGATCGGCATCCAGGGCAATAGCTTCGTGCACGTCTCCGTGGGGAAGCCTGACGGCGCGGCCCTCGAGGATGTTTACGCGTGAGTAGAGATCCATACCACCAGCCTACCGGCTGCTTCGGATCAAGTTGGCTTGCTCCGCCCGAGAGGATGTGACTAGACAGCTTGCGCGCCGGCAGGATGGCTCTGTGGAAATGCCGGCACCTGCCGACAAGAACCATAGGCAATCGACGAGGAACAGGGCATGAAGAAGCACAAGAGCCAACACCACCATTCCTATCGTGTCCACGGCGTTGGGGCAGGACTCCAGCGAGCCGTGTGCGCCGAGTGTCACCACATCAGTATCCGTGTCATCGAAGACGGAGGTGTGCGCGCGATAATCAACCAGCCCGAGCCGAAGATGCCGGTGAGCCTGGCGGGAGCCGTCGCCGGCTAGCCAAACCGCTCTTTCGTCCCGACTGCCTGAAAAGTGAGCGTCCCCGGCATTTGCCGGGGACGCTCGTGATTTTGGGTCGGCCTACTCCGGTTGCGGGTCAGGCGTTTGCTTCTGCGTCTTCTTTGGCCCGTTGCTCGGCAATGGTCTTGTGAACCTCGTCCATGTCGACTGCCAGCACCTGCTCGATCAAGTCATCGAATGCCGGTGCGGGAAGTGCACCCGGTTGCGAGAACAGGACGACGTTCTCGCGAAACGCCATCAGTGTTGGGATCGAGCGGATCTGGAAATAGCCAGCCAATTCCTGCTGGGCCTCGGTATCGACCTTGCCGAAGACGACGTTGGCGTGCTTTTCGGAAGCAGCTTCAAACGTGGGCGCGAACATCCGGCACGGCCCGCACCACTCCGCCCAGAAGTCGACGAAGACCACGTCGTTGTTGGTGATGGTCTCTTCGAAGTTGTCTTTTGTCAGCTCAACAGTTGCCACAGCGGCTCTCCAGTGGTTATCGGATGGTGTCTTGATACTCCGGGGGGTATCCTACATCATGTTCTGGTTCATGCCAACGTTGGTGGGCTCCGGAACATTCCGCGCGATCGATCAGAAATGGAGACGTCCGGTCCGTGGTACCGTGCCGAACGGTCAATCGCTCGGTGCTCACTTATGTATTCCTTCGGCCATCTCTCTGTTCGAACTCTTCTGATCTCCGGTCTCGCGCTCGCGCTGGGGGCGTGTGCAGGAGCCGGAGTGCCGTCGGCGGGTCAACTGGAGGGGATCGTGGTCGACAACCCGACCCACAAACCGTCGTTCGTTCTCACCGACACCGAGGGCCAAGCCTTCGACTTCTCAGAAGAGACGGCCGGAAGGCTGACCTTTCTCTACTTCGGCTATACGAACTGTCCCGATGTGTGCCCGGTGCACCTTGCGCAGCTGAAAGAAGTCTTCGAGCGTCTCCCGGACGTCCGCCGGAACTCGACGGTGGTGTTCGTCACGGTCGATCCGCAGCGCGATTCGCCGGAAGCCATAAGGTCGTACCTCGATGCGTTTCACACCGACTTCATCGGACTGACCGGCTCTCCGGAGGAACTCGAGGCAGCTCAAATCGCCGCAGGCGTGGCCGTCGCCGTGAGAGAAGGGGACGGCGACGCCTATACGATGGGACATGCCGGTCAGGTACTCGTCTACGCGCCCGACGGACTCGGTTACAGCGTCTACCCGTTCGGAACTCGCCAGAGTGACTGGATGCACGACCTTCCGATTCTTCTTGAGCGCACCGGACCATGAGGTGGGCGACGCTGCTGATGCTGCCGGCCCTCGTGAGCGTGGCAGCCGCGTGTGGAGGTGCACCCGCGATCGAAATCCGGTCTCCGGTTGTCGCGATGCCGGCCGGTCCGGTCACCGCGGCCTACTTCGAGGTCGTCAACAACGGAGACACGGCGGATCGGATAGTCGGAGTGCGCTCGGAGATCGGCCGAGCGGAGATCCACCGCAGTTTCTACGACGGAGAACTGATGCACATGGAGCCGGTGTCGGAGCTGCCCGTCGCCGGGGGAGGGGTTGCCGTCTTCCAACCCGGTGGCCTTCACGTGATGCTGAGCGACCTCGGCGACCTCGACATCGGGCAGACCGTCACCGTGACCCTCGTCTTTGAGGTGGCGGGACCGATCGATTTCGAGGCGCTGGTTACGACCTATGCAGAGATCGCCCCATGAAGAGAATGCCGGTCGGAGTGCTGGTTGTTGCATTGATGGTCTCGGCTTGCGGCGGGCTCCCTGCGCTGTCCGACGAGGCAGCCGAGGGCCGCGAACTGATCGTCTCCCTCGGATGTACCGGATGTCACGGCGAAACCGACGGTATGGCTCCTTCCCTGACAGGGTTATGGGGTACGCTGCGCCCGCTGGTCGGCGGATCTACTGTGTTGTTCGACGGCGACTATGTTCGGGAATCGATAACGGAACCGGGGGAGAGGATCGTGCAGGGGTATGACCCGCGGATGCCCGGCTTCTCGTTGAGTGACGGCGATCTCGACGCGATCGTCGCGTATCTGGAGGAGTCGAGATGAGCATCTCCTGGTGGTGCACCGCTATCAGTGAACCCTGGTCGTGGAAGTTTCGAGCGTACCCGGGCATCTGGCTGACGGTGGCCGCTCTGGCAGGGACCTACCTGTGGAGCGTGCGCCGCAACCGTTCCGTCGAGCCGCACTCTCGAAGGCAAACGGCCTTCTTCATGGTGGGGGTGGCCGTCTTCTGGATTGCCTCCGACTGGCCGCTGGGAACCCTGGGAGCCGGATATCTGGCAAGTGCTCACATGGTGCAATACATCCTGTATGTGCTCGTCGCCGCACCGCTACTGTGGCTGGGCACTCCCGAGTGGATGGCCCGTCGAATACTGGCAGCCACGCGCATCTATCGGCCCGGTAGATCGCTGCGACGATTCCCGCTGGTGATGGGAGTCACGTTCAACGCGACGTTGGTGCTGTCCCACACGCCGATTGCGGTAGACGCGCTGCGGGCTTCGCAACTCGGGTCGTTCGCAATGGATGCGATCTGGCTGCTGTCCGGACTTGCCCTGTGGGCGCCGATCGTCGGAACGGTCACCGAGTTCCGTGAGCGGTCCTATCCGGCCCGGATGGTCTACCTGTTCTTCGCTTCCGGAATCGTGACCATCATCCCGGCCAGCTTCCTGACATTTGCCGAGTTGCCCCTCTACCAGACCTATGAACTGGCGCCGAGAGTATTCGGGTTGAGTGCCGTCGACGATCAGCAGATCGCCGGGCTCATCATGAAGCTGGCCGCAGTTCCGATCGTGTGGCCGGTGCTGGCCGCCATGATGTATCGGTGGGCGGCGTCGGAGAAGGCTTCGGCGTAAGTAGGGTCCTCGGTTCTGTGGAGCTTCTGAGGTAGTTTCATCACTGTTATGAAACGTCGTATCGCGCAGAAGTGCATCTGGTGTGGGGAAGAGTTCCTCGACACCCCGGGACCCGGACGACCGAGGCGATACTGCAGGTCCAGCCACCGCCAACGGGCCTATGAGGCGCGCCGGCTTGGAGAGAGCCGGCAGCTGGGCCCGGACGAGGTAATCGTCTCCCGGCGAGCATGGGATGCATTGAGGGACGCCCTATACCGATTGGAAGCGGCCGCCGAGGATGTCGCGATCGATCTCGAGGCGGGGACGCCGACCAAGTCCGACTACGTGCAAGCCCTCGCACACCTCAGCGAGGCGGTTCGCGAGTTGCAGGACGTCTCGGTCGAACCGGTGGCCATCGGAAGCGAGTGATCTCCGGGCGTTGCACAATCCGTCACAGTGATGTAATCAGCAGCGAGCCGAGCACCGAGAGGGGAGCGTTCGAACCGGCCCGAATCTGTACTTCGAAGGCGATCGGGGACCCGAACGCCTTCGCCCGATTCAAGGGACCCGCCGATCGCTGTTCTTCCAGTGAGCAGGCAGTCGAGCGGGTTCCATCACGGTGACGTATTGCACCTCGAGGAAGCCGTCGTTGAGCATCCCGGAAGAGCGGTCGCGCGACGACCAGGACCGCCTCGGTTCGGATCATCGGAGATCCGAATTCAAGACACAGTGCTCCGGTCCAGAGTACATAACGGGCCATGGGAAGCCACCGGCCTCGCCTGGTGGTTGCGGGCCGAGCGCTCCGGCTCGATGTGATCGGCGCTTCCACTCTTCTAAGCAAGCGCCCATAATCATCGTTATGTCAAGTAACTCGGAATCGGCCCGAATTCACCCTGGTCCACCAGTGCACCGCCCTCACTGCTGCTCCAGGCGCTCTGCGGTCTCGGTGAGCTCGAGCCAGCGGCTTTCGGCCTGCTCCAGCGCGTCGACCGCGGCGGCCAGTCGGATCGACAGATCAGCGAAGTGCTGATAGTCCCCTGCTCCCTCATCCACGCTTCCCAGCAGTTGATCCCGTTCGGCTTCGAGAAGCGGGATGATCTCCTCGAGGCGTTCGAGTTCCAGGCGTTCCTTGTATGAGAGACCCCTGGGTGCCTGGCGGATTCGTTTCGACCCGGTGGCCGGTCTGGGCGCCTCCCGGGTCTTGGCGGCGGCCGACCGGTATGCCGCCCATCCGCCGGGATGGTGGACCACCGAGCCGTCCGACTCGATGGAGACGATGTCGGTGCAGGTCCTGTCGAGGAAGTATCGGTCGTGACTGGCCACGACTACGGCACCGTTCCAACCGTCGAGGTACTCCTCCAGGGTGTTGAGGGTGTCGATGTCCAGGTCATTCGTGGGTTCATCGAGAAGGAGCAGGTTGGGGGCTTCCATCAGGCTCAGCATGAGCTCGAGTCTGCGCCGCTCACCACCGGAGAGGTCACCGACCTCCGCTTGTTGCTGCTCTCTGCTGAACTGAAACCGCTCGAGCAGCTGCGCGGCGGACACCCGGATCCCGCTCTCGAGCAAGACCTCGTCGCGATGTTCCCGAACAGCCGCGTGGACCCGTGTTCGAGGGGAGATTGGGCGAGGGTCCTGGCCGTACCACCCACAGTGAACAGTTGAGCCGACGGCCACCCTCCCCTCGTCCGGTTGAATCCGCCCGGCTATCAGGTTGAGCAGGGTGGTCTTGCCGGCCGCATTCGGGCCGACGATGCCGATTCTGGCGTCAGGCGCAAGCTTGAGCTCCACGTGTCTCAGTACCCATTGGTCCCCGTATCTCTTTCCCGCATCGTGGAGTTCGACCACCCGGGCTCCGAGCCGGCGGGCGGGCAGTTCGATCGACAGGTCTCGGCGCACCTGCCGGCGTTGCCCGGCGATCAGGTCCCGGGCCTGGGAGACACGGGCACGCGACTTGGTCGTACGTGCCTTCGGGGAACGCTGCAACCAGGCCAGTTCGGTTTTGATCCGTTGCCGAAGCCGATGCTCGACCGCAGACTCGTGGAGGTCACGGTTGACGGCCGCCTCGAGGTATTCCTCGTAACTCCCCTGGTGTGAGAAGAGGGCGCCTTCGTGGATTTCGACGATGCGGTCGGCAACGCTGTCGAGGAGGAATCGATCGTGAGTGACCATGAGCAATGCCGCGGAGCGTGCGCGCAGGTGATCCTCCAGCCAGTCGATCAGATCGACATCGAGATGGTTGGTCGGCTCGTCGAGAATGAGAAGATCGCAATCTGCCGACAAAGCCAGAGCCAGAGCCAGGCGCTTGCGCTGCCCGCCGGACAAAGCAGACCAGGGCGACTCGGCGTCCGTCAACCCGAGGCGGTGTGCCAGAGCTACTGCGGCCCGATCGTTGCCTACGATTTCGCCGACCGTCGCGTCGGCACGGAAGGCCGGATCCTGCTCCAGGTGGGCAATTCGCAGACCCCTGGCACGAACCATGGAACCATCGTCCGGCTCGACCGTGCCGCCGATGATGGCCAGCAGGGTCGACTTGCCGGAGCCGTTTCGACCGATGACCCCGATATGCTCCCCGGCGGAGATGCCCAGCGAGACGCCGGACAGAACCGGCTTCTCCGGATACGCCTTCGAGATTCCTTCCAGGCTGAGCAGGTGCATGAATCGGCTTTGTCAGTCCCAGAGCGTGGGAATGATCGTTACCGGCCTGGCGGTCGCTTCGCCGGCTTCGGGAGGTCCGACGAGTTGTTCCACCAGAGAAGCCCAGTCGAAGGTGTCGGTGACCTCCGACGCCCGGATGGTGACCAGTCTCTCCATCGGCACATAGTTGGGAAGAATGGCATCGAGTATCGTTTCGATCTCGTTGCGGAACCTGGTGTTGGTGCTGCGAACCCCGTCGATCTTGAGCGGTACGTCCGGGAGCAACCTCACAAAGAGATCGTATGTTTCGCACCACTTCCGGACCAGCGGCTTGATATCGAAAGGGTCCTCTCCGCCGGTTGCTCGAAGGAAGTATGCGAAATTGTCGATCACGGCTCGATCGGTGACCAATACCTCGGCGCGGTTGCGCAGTTCGAGTTCCTGTTGAATCTGCGCCATGATCACCCACAGCTGGGCTTCGGGCGTCGCTCCTTCATTGAGACCGAGCGGGTTGAATCGGATTACTTCGCGCCCGACCTCTACGCTGCGGCCGCTGCGGCCCACTGCACCCGCGAAGGAGTGCACGGCGTTCGTCTTTCTGACCGAGTGCGATCCGATGAAGGCGATCTTGGAAGGTTTGGACATAGGTTTCCAGTTCGAGAACACAGGCACGGTACTGTGAACCACCGCTCTACCCAAAGGCGCGAAAGCGCTGCATCACGCCGGCTTCATCCGAACCGGGAGCAAGAGGCACGTTGCGGGTGTGCTCGCCGCAGCCGGCTTGGCCCCTCGCCTTCCGGGGACCCTGGGCTTGGCCCCTCTACGATCGGACTCGGCATTAGGCTCGCTGATCGTATGAGTATCGAACAGGACGTCGCACGGGAGCTGAATCGGCGGATCCTCGTGCTGGCGCGACAACACGATCACCGGGCACTCCTCGAGATCGACGGCGACCCCGAGACCGAACGGCTACTCGGCTTGCTGTCCGACGATCTGGCCAGCGCCGCATTGCTGCATCTTCAAGGGGCGCGCGCATGGAGGCGCCGGAAGACGGAGGCGAACGGGCGCCGGCTGGCCGAAGCCCGTACGGCCCTCGATGGTTTTGACCTGCCTAGAGCGCGCTCGCTCTTGCTGCGCATCGAGGAGGAGTTTCTGTCTCCGGCGATCGCCGCCGAACGCGATGCGCTCCTGATCGAGTTCGAGGCCCGCTCAATGGAGAACGAACAGCTTCAAGACAGCGCCGACCAGATCATCGATGAGTACACGCCCAGGTGGCGCCGATGGCTGCGGAAGCGACGGTGACCCGATCGCCCTTCACTTCTTCGCCAGATTCGGTGGAGTAAGGCCGGAAACTGCGTGCGGCCTGTACGGTGCCTCGAGAATGGACATCTCCTCGTTGCTGAGGTCGATGTCGAGGGCGGCGACGGCATCCTCGAGATGAGCCAGCTTCGTTGCCCCAACGATGGGCGACGAAACGACCGGGTTGGCGAGCAGCCACGCCAGGGCGATCTTTGCCGGAGATTGACCCCGCTCCCCCGCCACCGACCTGACCGCCTCGACGACGTCCCAATCCGCCGAGTCGGTGTAGAAGATCTGGTCGACCTGGTCGGTCGACGATCGCAGGGTGGAATTGTCTCCCAGGGTCGTTCTGGTGCCGGCCAGCATGCCCCTGGCCAGCGGAGACCAAGGCATGACGCCTATCCCCTCTTCGCGGCACAGGGGCAGCATCTCACGCTCCTCTTCGCGGTAGATGAGGTTGTAATGGTTCTGCATCGAGACGAACTTGGCCCAACCGTTCCGCTCGGACACTGACAGCGCCCGCATCAGCTCGTATGCATACATGGAACTTGCACCGATGTACCGGACCTTGCCCTGTTCGACGAGATTGCTGAGGGCCGCCAGGGTCTCTTCGATGGGAGTGAGATGGTCCAACCTGTGGATCTGATACAGATCGATTGTTTCGATCCCCAGCCGCTGCAGGCTCAGTTCCGCGGCCTGTTGAATGTGTTTGCGGGATAGGCCCGAGCGATTCGGCCCATCGGAATGCGGGAAATAGACCTTGGTGGCTACGACGATCTCATCCCGGTTGGCGAACTCCTTGAGCCACCGACCGGTGACCTCCTCGCTGGCGCCTTTCGAGTACATGTCTGCCGTGTCGAACACATTGATCCCGAGCTCGACGGCGCGGCGGAAGAACGGTTTGGCCGCGTCGGCATCGAGAACCCACGGGCGCCATTCGGGCGTTCCGTAGCTCATACATCCGAGCGTGATCCGGGAGACCTCTAGTCCTGAGTGTCCGAGTCGTGTGTATCGCATGGTCCGAGGCTAATCGGACGTCATTCTCGGCAATACTCTGCATCTCCAGCATCACCAGTATTGCTGAGAAAGCTAATGGGCGTTGAGGAGGAGTTCCGGAACCTCCATTTGGCAGGCCCGCAGATACTCACCCAGACCCTTGGCCTGACCGTCCAACCGAAGTGAAGAGTTGACGCCTTCGCCCAGAATCCCGTGGACCAGGAAATTCAGTGACCAGATATTGGGAAGCTCGTACCTGTCGATCTCCAGGTGTGCGACATCGGGCATCAACACCCGCAAGCGCTCCACCGACAGCGTCTCTGCCATCCACGCATAGGCGAGTGCACTCCTGGCAAACACGCCGATGTTGCCGATTCCGCCCTTGTCTCCGGAGCGCGCTCCGAGGATGCTGCCGAGAGGGGCCCTCCTCGTCGGGCCGGATGGCACCGACGGAATGTCGATCGGATCCGGCGTGACCGGTTCCCGCTCGCCGGGCACCGTCTCCTCGATCTCGAACGTTCGGCCGTCCAGCTCGACCTGTTCGACGATAACCGAACGGTCGACCGTCGTCGGCCAGTATCTGGCGAACGGTGTGGCGGGACTCGGCGGATGCACGATGAACAAACCGGGTACTGAGCCCAGCAGCACGCTGACTGCCGCGTTCGAGAAGGCCCGTCCGACGCGTTCTTCGTCGCGCGACTTCACCGCCATACGCCAAAAGCTCGTGGCTTCCTCATTCGAGGTGGGGTCCTCGGAGCCGACGCCGATCAAGGCCTCGTCGACCCCGTCGTAGTCTTCCCGCGTCCACGGTAGAACCCGCCAGACCTGGTCTGAGATGGTCTTTGCCTTGGCCTCGGCGTTCAATCCTGTCAGCCCGAACAGCATCGAGTTCCGGTAGCCGCCCACCGTAGAGGCCGCCACTTTCAGTGTTTGTGGAGGGGGTTCGCCGCGGACACCCGATATCGCCACACGGTCGGGGCCCACCTGGCGGAGCTGTGCAGTGTCGAAGCGAGCCACCACATCGGGCGCCGCGTAGGCCGGCGGGCCGATCTCATACAACAACTGGCTGACGACGGTGCCGACGGAGACCTCGCCGCCGGTCCCGTCATGCTTGCCGATCACGGAGCTTCCGTCGTCTGCGACCTCCGCCCAGGGAAAAGCCGGATACGTCATGTCCCCTATGTCGCTGAAGAAGGCGTAGTTGCCTCCGGTTGCTTGCATGCCGCACTCGACGACGTGGCCTGCGGCTACCGCGCCGGCCAGTCGGTCGTAGTCGTGGCGATCCCAACCATGCCACCAGGCGGCCGGGCCGGATACGACCGAGGCATCGGCGACACGACCCGTGATGACGATGTCGGCGCCTTCGTGCAATGCACGGGTGATTCCCCAGCCGCCCATATAGGCGTTCGCCGTGACCAGTTCGGACGCCAGCCGCCCCAACGGCTCTCCGGTTTGAAGATTGGTGAAGGTCTCGCCGCCCGCTTGAAGCGAACCAAGCCGATTCATCAAATCATCTCCGGCTATCGAGGCCACCCCGGCAACGAGGCCCTGCGCCTCGAGAGATCGACGAATCGCCTCGGCGGCCCCCCGTGGATCGAGTCCTCCGGCATTGACCACTACCTTGATGCCCCGTTCGATCACCAGAGGAAGGACATCGTCCAATGCCTCCACGAAACTGCGTGCGTAGCCCCCATCCGGCCGGCGCGTCCTCGTCTTCGCCAGGATCAGCATCGTCAACTCGGCCAGGTAGTCGCCGCTGAGCACGTCAACATCGCCACCTTCGATCTGTTCTCGCAGAGCGGCAGGCCGGTCGCCGAAGAAGCCCGAGATGTTCGCGATGCGGATGGGACGTTTGGACATCGGTATGCGCGCTCCCTTCACTCGTCGTCGAGCGTCAGGACGAGTGGACAATCTCGATCCGGGTGCGGAATGACCCGCATCCGCTGCTTGTAGACATCAGAGAGGATATCGCTTCTCAGCACCTCCTCGGGGGAACCGGAGGTCCGAACACGGCCGCCGTCGAGCAGGATGATCCGATCCGCGTGTGCCGCGGCCAGATTGAGATCGTGGAGGACCGCCAACACCGCGGTGCCTCCTGCGGCCGTCGTGCGCAGGAGACGCATAACGGCTTCCTGGTGTCCGATGTCCAGCGCCGAAGTCGGCTCGTCCAGAAGGACAACGAGGGTGTCCTGGGCCAACACCCGGGCGAGGCCGACCCGTTGCCGCTCACCCGTCGACAGGCTGGCGACGGGCCTGGTAGCGAGGTGTGCCACGTCGGTGCTGTTCATGGATTCCTCGACGACTTGATCGTGTTCGAGTCGATCGATTTGCGCTCTCCGGTAGGGATGGCGGCCCATTGCCACCACGTCACGCACCGCGAATGGATTGTCCGCCACCCCCTGCGGGCCCAGATAGGCCCGCAGCCGAGACATTTCCTGCAACGTGGTCGTGGCGGCGTCGTGTTCGTTGATCATCGCCCGACCGGAGGTTGGCGACAGGTCGCCCGCCGCGATGCGCAGCAGGGTGGTCTTTCCGGCGCCGTTCGGCCCGACGATCGCGAGAATCTCCCCTACATCGGCGGTCAAGGTAACCCGATCGAGCAGCACCCTGTCCCCGACGCGAAACCCTGCTCCCTCGATTCTCAATGCCGGACTCATGACAGCGACCTTCCGGCACGAATCAGAAACCAGACGAAGACGGGAGCACCGACGATGGCCGTGAGCAGACCCACGGGAATCTCGATGGGAGCGGCCGCCGTTCTGGCCAGAGTGTCGACGGCGACCACCAGGGCCGCTCCACCGACGGCCGACAACACGAGTAGCCAGCGGTGAGCCGGCCCCACCCAGCGCCGGAGGACCAGTGGGACGACCAGACCTACGAATCCGATGACTCCCCCGAGTCCGACTGCGCCGCCGATTCCAATCCCTGAAGCGATCAGGACCAATCGGACGACGCGATCGACGTCTACACCGAGGTGTCTCGCCTCGGAGTCGCCGAGTGCCAGCAGGTCGAGTGGTCTCGCCATCACGAACAGGGCAAGTAGAGCGATCAGAACGAGGGGCGTTGCGGCGGCCAATGATGTCCAGGTCGCACCGGAGAGGCCGCCGAACACCCAGAATGTGAATGTTGGAACACGCGGGCTATCCCAGGCGAGGACGATCGCCCCCAGCCAGGCCAACATGCCCAGCCCCAGGGCCAGGCCGACCAGCAAGAACTGGGTCGTTTCGAGGACTTGCTGGGCGATTCTCCTCATCAAGAGGGCTACCGCGGCACCGGCGAGGGCCGCCGACAGCATCATGATGACCGGGCTTCCCCCGGCAGGCGTGATCGCGATACCCGTGACCGCTCCGAGGCCCGCCGCCGGAGCGAGGCCGGTGAGATGCGGATCGGCCATGTGGTTGCGAAACGTTCCCTGGAGGGCGGCACCGGTCACGCCCAGGGCTGCGCCGACCAGGGCTCCGGCGAGAACTCGGGGCAGGCGGATGGCCCACAACACGGAGTCGGTGAGCCGTTCGGGATCGTCGGAAAGTCCGAGACGCCTTCCCAGCATGTGGAGCAGGTCGGGGAATCCAACCGGGACCGCGCCGGCAAGCATTCCGAGCAGGAAGAGGACGACCAGGAACACGGAGAGCCCGATCAGCGTTGTGCGCCGCCTGGCCGCCCTCTGAGTGGTGGTCTTCGAAGCCGTCACGAATCGTCGAGCTGTAGCTGGAGGTCGATAACCAGTTCCCGGAGCGTATCCGCGATTCTCGGACCGAAGGTGAGGATGTCGCCCTCGGGGTAATCCAGGATCCTTCGATCCCTCCCCGCCGGGGTCTCTGCGAAGCCGGGAAGAGTCAGGAGTCCGTCTATTCCACCCAGAGCTTCCAGGCCTTCACTTGTGATGATTATCACGTCCGGCGAGGCGGCAACCATGGC
Source organism: Acidimicrobiia bacterium (assembly GCA_035471805.1). NCBI lineage: Bacteria > Bacillati > Actinomycetota > Acidimicrobiia > Acidimicrobiia bacterium. The sequence continues at coordinate 114,278 of DATIPS010000057.1, forward strand.
TTCCGGGGTGACCGACACCGTTCCGACCACACCCGCCCCAGCTCCGACATCCACTCCACCTACTGCTTCGATCAGCGGTTGGGTCGTCATCTCTGATCCGAACAACAGCATCACGTCGGGGCCGCGGCTGTACACGAAAGCAATGCGAGGCTGCGGGTCGTAGCGCGGAGCCTCTGCGAGCGTCGCCTCGATGGAGGATCTGACATCGGCCGCCAGCGATCGCGCCTCCTCGGCGACTCCGAGCACGACCCCGATCTGCTCCAGCTTCTGGTACAGGCCTTCGAATGTGGTCGGCACATCCAGAATGACCACCGGAACTCCGGCCGAGCGTATCTGCTCGATCGTCTCCAATGGAGAGGTTTGAGTGTCGCCCAGTACGAGCGTCGGAGCTTCGCCCAGGACACCTTCTGCCGTCAGGAATCTGCCGACGCCGACGATCGGGAGCCCGACGGCTTCGGCGGGATGAACGGTGGTCACATCGGTGGCGACGACGGACGAACCGAAACCGAGTGCGAAGACCACTTCTGTGAGGTCACCGCTCAGCGTCACTATCCGACTGGTGTCGGTGATCGTCGACTCGACGCCGTCGATCCCGACAAAGGTTCGCGTCGCCGCAACGGTGGTCGTTGTCTCCACCGATGGTGATGACGTCGGAGGGACGGGCTGGGTGTCTTCGGCTTGGCCGGAGGAACTGCAGGCTGTCGCCAACAGCACCAGTCCGAGGGCCAGTCGTCGCGGCATCCTCAGCTACTGGGACATCCGACGCGCGCAGAAGACATCAAGGAGCAGAAGGCGCCGCGGGGCACTTGCCAGCCCGCCTCGGTCAACACGGCCCGCCCGGTGAGGTCCGGGTAGGTCGGATTGTTGTTGAAAAGGAGGTCGTAGACGAGGGTGGCGGTGGAGCCATCGACGGTGACTTCCTTGACCACTACGCCGATGCCTCCCATTGATTCGCCGGTCACCAGGTACAGGGCAACGGTATCCTCGAGGCCGGTCGGATCATCGATATACGCGGCTTTGGTCTCGAAATCGGACACGCTGTCGAAGGCGATTTGATAGGCCAGGACGATGGCATCGACGTCTGCGTCTTCACCGGGGACGATTCCGGCGACGGTGGTCGTGGTCGTGGTGGGCGCCTCGGCCGTGGTTGTGGTGGTGGGCGGCGCGGTGGTCGTGGTCGTCGGCGCAATCGTCGTGGTCGTACTCGGCACAGTCGATGTCGTGTCTGCGGAAGCATCCGGTTCAGAACCGCCGCCGCAGGCTGTGGCCAACAGAGCAACAACGATGAGCAGTGTCGTGAATCGTTTCAAAGATACCTCCGAGTTGAACACCGGATTCTCTGCCCAAAAGCCTTCGACGGCGAGTCGAAACCGCGCCGGGTGGGCCGAACGGGGGCGAGAACACGCGCTGTGATAGTGTCGCCCGGCGATGAACGACGGAGCCCGGCGGATACAACGCACCTACCTGGTGCTCACTCTGCTGTCGACTCTATCGGCGTCGTTCATCTGGGGAGTCAACACGCTGTTCCTGCTCGATGCCGGCCTCAGCAATGCCGAAGCCTTCGCGGCCAATGCCTTCTTCACAGCCGGTCAGGTCGTTTTCGAGATACCGACCGGCGTGATCGCAGACACACGCGGGCGACGTTTGTCCTACCTGCTCGGCGCGTTGACTCTTCTCTCATCGACGCTGCTCTATCTGTTCATGTGGCAGCAGCAGGCCCCCTTCTGGGGTTGGGCGATCGCTTCGGCTGCGATCGGCCTGGGTTTCACGTTCTTCTCCGGCGCGGTCGAGGCCTGGCTTGTCGATGCATTGAGGTTCACCGGATTCGGTGGCGAACTGGAGACGGTATTCGCCAAAGGACAGTCGACTGCCGGAGTGGCGATGCTGGCCGGTTCGGTCGCCGGCGGTTTCATCGCCCAGGTTACGAACCTCGGCGTCCCGTATTTGATTCGGGCGTTCATGCTGCTGATCACCCTGGGGGCCGCCTTCGTTCTCATGAAGGATGTGGGTTTCTCGCCGAGTTCCGAGTTGGGACCGGTCGCGGAGGCAAGGAGGTTGTTGCGGGCCTCTGTCGACGCCGGACTTCGCCATCCGCCCGTTCGCTGGGTGATGCTGGCCGCCCCCTTCTCGATGGGAGTGTCCGCATACGCGTTCTATGCCATGCAGCCGTATCTGCTGGAGCTGTACGGCGACGACCGGGCGTACGGTATAGCGGGATTGGCTGCCGCCATCGTTGCCGGTGCTCAGATCGTCGGTGGAATGATGGTCCCGGTCGTCAGGCGCCTGTTCGCACGCCGAACACATGCCCTCATCGTGGGAGGGGTCATCACGACGGTGGCACTCCTGCTCATCGGCTGGGCGAACAGCTTCTGGGCGGCGATCGTCCTCCTCGTGGTTTGGGCGCTCACGCAATCGGCGACGACCCCGCTGCGCCAGGCCTACCTGAACGGACTCATTTCCTCCGAGCAACGGGCCACGGTTCTCTCCTTCGACGCGCTCATGGGTTCGGCCGGTGGGGTCGGGGCGCAGCCTCTGCTGGGACGTTTCGCGGATATATGGAGTTACTCGGTGTCGTACGGCGCCGCGGCTCTGATCCAGGTAGCGGCCATCCCATTCCTGGTTCTGGCGAGACGAGAAGGAGCAGTCTCCGACCCCATCGGGTAGGTGATCACTCGCGTGGAGTGGCCGCTCTGGTCCGGTTGCCGGCGATCAGCGCCCACGTGGCCAGGCCTACGCCTGCCGGGATCCAGTAGTCGATCACCCGGTAGATGAGCACTGGGGCGATGACGGCTCCCGCGCCGAAACCGTAGGCGGTGAGAATGCCGATGAGTCCACCTTCGACCAGTACCAGTCCCCCGGGCAGGGCCGGCAGGCCCCCGAGTATCGCGGAGATGCCGTAGGTGACCAGCGCCTCGCTGGGGGTCAGGTGGATGCCGAGCGCCTGCAGGGATCCCCATAGCACGCCGGCTTCGCCTGCGATGCGGGCCACAACCAGGCCCACCTCTCTCGTCAGCAGCCTCCCGCCGCTGGCCGTTGCTGCAAAATGTGCGCGAATCAGCCTGGGGAAACGATCGACGATCCTGTCGAGCCACGGGCTGCCGGCGAAGATGAAGATGCCGCCGAGGATGAGCAGAATGCCGACGGCGACCTCACCGGCGAACAGCAGGGGATGCCGCCCCGTCGATGTTCCCCACAGCACCGCACCACCGGTCATCGCCAGGAGACCTCCGTAGGTCAGGAGAGTGACGCGCAGCGCGACGCCGGCCATCTTGTCGTCTTCAGATCGGACCGCCCACGCCATCGTGGTCGGGGTGAGTGTGCCACCGGCCGGGATGACGCGGGCCACTGCGGATCCGGTGAGTGCGGCCTTGATGGCCCCCGAACGACTGACCGGGTGTCCGGCACGAATCGAGCCGGCACGAAACAGTTCTGCAAACACAAACTTGGCCATAATCTCGAAAGCGACGGCGATCAAGAGCAAGGCTGCCTCTCTCCAGCCGACGTCGGGTAGCTGCCATCGACGAACAGCCAGAACGAGAGCAGCTACGTACACCACGAAGGCGATCGCGATTATTCCGGCCGTCATCGAGGGAGAGCGGCGTGTGAATCTCCCTGACTCTTTGCTCGTTTCAGCGCCTGCGGTCGATTCAGTCATCGACCATCCATTCTTTCACAACGTGAGACCGTCCGGCGCCACCGGTATTGTGGAGTCCACCAAGCAGGAGACTCATGACTGATCAACGTGTCGCAGTCGTCACCGCCGCCGGCCGCGGAATGGGCGCGGCCATCGCTCGGGAGCTTCATCAGGGAGGTTTTCGGCTGGCCCTGATGTCGGACGGGGGTGGAGCGGAGGCACTCGCCGGTGAACTGGGCGGCCTCGGCCGTACCGGGTCGGTTACCGAACCGGCCCACCTGGAGGCGCTGGTGAACGAGACACTGGACAGATACGGGCGGGTCGACTGCGTGGTCAACAACACAGGTCATCCGCCGAAAGGTCCGCTTCTCGAGATCACAGACGGGGACTGGCATTTCGGGCTCGACCTCGTTGTTCTGAATGTGGTGCGGATGGCGCGTCTCGTCACGCCGATCATGCTGGCCAACGAGGGAGGCAGCATCGTCAACATCTCAACCTTCGCTGCACTCGAGCCCGAGGGGGCCTTTCCGGTGTCCAGCAGCCTCCGGGCGGCGCTCGCAGCTTTCACGAAGCTGTTCTCCGACCAGTACGCGGCCGACGGGATCCGGATGAACAACATACTTCCCGGCTTCATCGACAGTTACCCGCAATCCGCCGAGCACACCGCCCGTATCCCGACCGGAAGGTACGGACGTGTGTCGGAAGTCGCCAAAACAGTAGCGTTTCTCCTGTCGGACGATGCCTCCTACATCACCGGTCAGAACGTGCGCGTCGATGGAGGGATGTCCAGGTCCCTGTGAGAGTCCAGGTAGTCCGCAGCGAACGCCGCCACAAGACGGTTCAGGCCCGGGTGGTCGATGGCGTCCTGCGCGTGGCAATTCCTGCCGGTATGAGCTCTGTTGAAGAGGAACATTGGGTGGTGGAGATGCAGCGGCGGGTTCTGAACCGGGCCGATTCTCGCCATCCCGACTTGGTGGCCCGAGCCTCGAGGCTGGCCGGGCGCTTCGGGCTTCCCCAACCCGCCTCCATCGAGTGGTCCGCCCGCCAGACAACGCGCTGGGGATCCGCGTCGATCGCGTCTCGAAAGATCCGGATTTCCGAGCGCCTCGTCGACTATCCCCGCTGGGTGCTCGACTACGTGATCGTTCACGAACTCGCCCATCTCAAGGAAGCCAATCACTCCCCCGCCTTTTGGCGACTGGTCCGGCAGTATCCCCAGGCGGAAAGGGCGCAGGGTTATCTCATAGCCAAGGCCGAGCAGGCCTAATCTGGCGAGATGTGTCGCAGTATCAAGACCCTCCGCCCGCCCATGACGACCGACGCGACGAGCGAAGATACGAGGGCAGCAGCTCTGCAATACGTTCGCAAGGTGACCGGATTCCGGGACCCGTCGAAGGCCAATCATGACGCGTTCTGGTCGGCCGTCGACGAGGTCGCCCGCGCCACGCAGCAAGTCCTCGATGATCTAGTGATCCGCAGTTCCCAAACACGGATCGAGCGATCTGTCGGGTAAGCTCGCCGTTCCGATGACCGATCCACACCGCCATATTGAAGACGAAACCGTTGTCTCCCTCGCGGAGCGAAACACGCGCGCGGACTTCGAACGACGGATCAACGAGCTCGAAGACGAGGTAGAGCTTCTGACCAAGGAACGCGACAAGGCTCTGAGGAAGCTCGAAAAGGACGATCAGCTCCGTCCCTATCAGGTTGAGCTGCTCAAGCTCCAGAACCATCTGGAAGCCAATGCGGAGCGCATGATCGTTGTGTTCGAGGGCCGCGACGCCGCCGGCAAGGGTGGGACCATTCGCAGAGTCACCCGCTACATGAACGAGAAGCGGTACCGCGTGGTCGCCTTGGGCAAGCCAACAGAGGAGCACCGAACCCAATGGTATTTCCAGCGTTATGTGACCCAGTTCCCGGCCGGCGGTGAGATGGTCTTGTTCGACCGCTCCTGGTACAGCCGGGCGATGGTCGAGCCGATATTCGGATTCTGCACCGACTCCGAGTACCGGGCGTTCCTGACCGGGGTCACGGGCTTCGAGAAGGATCTCGTTCGTCAGGGAACGATCCTCGTCAAACTCTACTTCTCGGTGTCGAAGGAGGAACAGGCCCGGCGCTTCGCCAGACGCCTGAACGACCCGCTGCGGCAGTGGAAACTCAGCGAAGTGGACCTCCAGGCCCAAGACCACTGGGACGACTTCACAGACATGAAGTACGAGATGCTCAAGCAGACTTCAACCGCTACCGCGCCGTGGACGATCATCCGTTCGGGAGACAAGCAAGCGGCGCGCGTCAACGCGATGCGGGTGATCTTGAACTCGGTTCCCTATGAGGCGCGCAACGCCGACCTCGACTTCACGCCGGATTCCGATGTCGTCATCTCCGGAGCTCGCGAACTCGAGTTGATGGAGGCTCAACGGATCCGCGTCGGTCGATTCACCAACTGAGAGACGAGAAATCGTATCCGGCTCCGGTCAGGTCGACCGAGACCTCCCAGAGCCGGCGCGCCGTGTTCTCATCGTGGGACCTCCTGCTCGACTCCACGATCGTGGCAGATCCGGCCAGACCACGCCGCGGCCCGTAGTAGGTGCCTGTTTGCGCATCCGGGTCGGTAGCGGCTCGCAGCTGAGGTAGGGCACCGCGCGCGGCAGATTGGGCAAAGCGACGCGCCCCTCTCCAGAATCTCTCAGCCTTTCCCCGTTCCCGGGCCGAACGTAGCTGCAGATTCGTGGCGGCGTATCCCGGGTGGGCGGCCATGCTGAGCAGTCGAGCATCGACTGCACGTGCTCTTCGGGCGAGTTCGTAGGCGAAGTACAGGTTTGCCAGCTTCGACTGGCCGTAGGCCGACCAGGGACCGTACCGTCTGGCGCCCTGCAAATCGTCGAAGCGAATCTGTCCCATCCGGTGCATGTCGCTGCTGACCGTCACTACCCGGCCCCCACCATCGGCGAGCAGTTGCGGCAGCAGATGGCCCGTCAGAGCGAAGTGTCCAAGATGGTTGATCCCGAGCTGCCGATCGAACCCGTCGACGGTGCTCTGCCGGGGCACGGCCATGATGCCCGCGTTGTTGACAAGGAGGTCGATCGTCGGATGGACTGAGAGGGCACGGGCGAAACGCCGGACCGATTCGAGGTTGCCCAGGTCCAACTCGACCACACTGAGCCGGGAATGCGCCGCCAGACCGGTTATCGCCGACGCGGCGGTGAGACCTGCGTCGACCCGCCGGACGGCCATGATCACATGCGCTCCCCGCTGGAAGAGGACCCGTGATGTTTCAAACCCGAGTCCCGAGTTTGCCCCGGTGACAACAGCCGTCTTGTGGGACTGATCCGGTACGTCTGCTTCAGTCCAGCCGCCTTGTCGAGCTGCCACTTGGTGATCCTCTGCATGCATCGCGATACCCGTTTCGTCCCGCATTCTGACACGGATGGACTTCCTCAAGAAAAGAGGAGTGGAGCCGATGCTCTCACTACGATCAACGTTGATCGAGGGAGGCGGGCGCCGTACAACGACGGCGCCCGGGTCCGGGCGTGGGGTTGGAACACGCGGGAAGAGGACGACTGAATGCCGCCGCAGGGCAATGGGCCTGAAGAGCATGGGACAGCCGGGGTGCCGGCCGATGATCCGTGGCCGGGTCCGCAGGACGCCGTCGACGGCCCCGGACACGGTGAGGGAAACGACCAGACTCCGCTGGGTCATGATGAGCTGGTGGCGCTGCGATCCAGCCGCCACGTCGCGCGACGGCCCCGGCGGCGCAAGAGATGGCCCTGGGTGTCGGCGATCGTGGTGTTGCTGGCCGGTTTCGCTGCATATGCGGTCTACACATACGCGTGGCCGTACGCACAGGACTTTCTCATCTCGCGCAACGTTTCGAGCGCGGCCGCCGGTTATCCGGACCTCACGACCAGTTTCTCGGACGGTGTCGCCACGGTCGCCGGGGAGATCGGGACTGCTGCAGACGCCGAGTTGCTGATCGAGGCCATCGGCGGGATAGACGGCGTGGAAGAAGTAGAGGTCGATCTGACGGTTCGATCTGAGACGTTGCCGAGATCCCTGGAGGAAACGATCGTCGATGCTCTGGCCGACGTCGGGATAACCACCGTGACACCGATCGTCGCCGGTTCGCGGGTCACCCTGGTGGGTAGCGCCGCCGACTCTGCGATGGTCGATCTCGCCTCGACGGTGGTAGTCGGAATCGACGGCGTCTCACAGGTCCTGAACCGGGTCGTCGTTGCGGCGGACGCCGCATCTGCCGTCGGTGAAGTCCTCCGGGCGGCAGGATTCTCGACGGTGGTTGTGGTCGTCAGAGGCAACGTCGCCGTTCTGACCGGCACCGTCGATGCAGATGAGGATGCGCTGGCGGCCGCCGATCTCGTATTGAGCCTGGCCGGTATCGAGAAGGTGGACAACAGGCTCATCGTCGGTCCCACTACCGGATCGACTCTTGTCGGCGCACCTACCGGAACGCCTGATGCCCTCGTTTCGTCGGCTCTGACCGATGCCGGTTTCGATGGTGTGTTCGTCACGTTCGACGGAGCAACCGCCTACCTCGACGGTGTTGTGCCGATTGGCGTGTTGGAGGAAGGCTACTTCGCATTCGTGGAAGAGGTTCGTGTGATCGTGGAGAACTTCGGAGAACCCGAGACCGTGGTGAACCGGCTGCGTCTGCGCGGCAACGAGCAGGACCTGCGAGCGGAGTTGAAGGAGCTTCTCGATGCAACTCCGATCGTGTTCCTCAGCGGTTCTTCGGACCTGACGTTGGACGGCGAACGAGCATTGGAAGAGGCAGCACGAATCATCCTCTCTCAGCCGGGCCTGCAGGTATTCATAGCGGGCCATACCGACGCCAGCGGAAGTGCCGACGCCAACGAGCAACTCGCCAGACAACGAGGCGGCGTGGTCTTCGAGCAGCTGGTCGCTCTGGGTGTTCCTGCCAACCGTTTGGCAGTCGTCTCCTACGGTGAGTTGTTCCCCGGCGAAGGTTCCGCCGAGGCCGATCGGCGAATCGAGTTCGAGGTGGGACCATGAGGACTCGACTGTCATCAGCATTGGTCATGCTTATCCTCACCGCATCGTGCACTGGGACGGAATCCGATTCGTCCTCATCGACGATCGGGGCGACTACCACATCGTCGCCCCCCGTTTCGACGACGACCGTCCCGGTCTTCCCTGATCCTGTACTAGCCCCGGCTCTGACGGATGGTGTGACCGCAACGGACGAAACCATCTACGTCGGAGTGCTGGCCGATTTGACCGGCCCGTTCTCGGGAACCGTTGTGGATGTCGTAGACGCACAGCTTGCTTTCTGGAGCCGGCTGAACGACGAGGGTGGCATCGGTGGCCGGCAGGTAGAAGTGCTGATCGCCAACACCGGATACGACCTGGCGACTCACGTGGAGAAGTACGCCGCTCTGAAGGATCGAGTCGTGATGTTTGCCCACTCGACGGGGTCGCAACAGACTCTTGCCGTACTTCCCAACCTCGTCGAGGACAACCTGCTTGCTCTCCCGGTGACCTGGTATTCGGGATGGTCTGACCCGGTACTCGGGCGCAACCTCCTCGAGACCGGTTCGAACTATTGCATGGAGGCCATCAACACGATCTCATACCTCGCCGACCAGCACGGCGCCACCGCCGGTGATGCCATGAAGATTGCTCTGGTCACCTTTCCAGACGATTTCGGCCGCGATTCGGCCGCCGGCGTGCGCTACGCAGCCGAGCAACTCGGAGTCGAGATCGTCTACGACGGCGAAGGAACGGTCATACCGGGCCAGGACCTACGGCCGGTAGCGGCAGAGATTGCCGCCAGCGGAGCCGATTACACCTGGATGGCTACCGACCCCGTCTCCTTGGTCGAGATCGTCGGCACGGCCCTTCAACTGGGTTACACGGGCCGGTGGGGAGTGGCGATGGTCTCATTCTCCGACCGGCTGCTCTCAACCGCGCTCGGCGAGTACATGGCAGACAACATGTTCATGTCCACCCTGATATTGCCGCTGGGAGCCGAGGCGGACGGCATGCAGGAAGTCGTGGCAGTGCTCACCGATGCCTACCCCGACCGCTACCCGTCGACCGGACTCATAGAGGGATACCTCGAGTTCGTCGTGGCCAAGACGGTTCTGGAACGTGCAACCGAACTCGGTGATCTGACCCCCGGCGGCGTCGTTGCGGCAGCCGGCCGGATCGGCTCCCTTTCGTACGGTGGCCTTGCGCCCTCGAACATCTACAGCGGAGATGCCGCATCGACGGTTACACGGGCTACCGCGATCTACAGGCCGGACAAGGCGCTCTTCGATGCGCAGGGCGGCCTCGAAGCCACCCTCGCGGCCGGGGCAGTGTCTCCCCTCTCCCCTATTCGTGGATTCACCGCATCACCGCTCGCCGCGGACTACGACTTCCAGGGACCCTGCTTCGTTTTCCCGACCGGCTAGCTGCTAGTTGAGGCCCGGGTCTTCGGGCAACGTGGCGAAGAGTGCCAGCTGTCCACCCTGGCGCCTCAGGACGGTGGACCAGAGATCGCCGGAATCCGGAACGAAGGGATCGTCCGGTAGGCAGTCGACGACCCACCAGGCGCCCTCGTTGATCTCTCCTTCGAGTTGTCGCGGCGCCCACGCCGCGTAGCCGCTGAACACGCGGATTCGCTCGAAGGTCACGACCGCCGGATCGAGGTCCAGATCGATGAGCTGAATGTCTTCCATTATCAGCGCACTCAGGTCGCCGGTCGAGTGCGGTCCGTTGGCCACGGCCAGGGCGACCTCCGGTTGAACCGGCCCGCCTGAGAACACCACCGGCGGATCAGCGACGAGATACTCCCATTCCTCCAGGTAGTCGGCGACGGGGATCTCGAGCGGACGGTTCAACACGACGCCGAGTGCCCCGTCTTCATCGTGTTCGATCATGAGCACGACCGTCCGGTAGAAGTTGGGATCGAGCAGTGAGGGCGTAGCGACGAGCAACCTGCCGGCCAGTGTCTCCGTCATTCGAACAGTCTTCCCTGCGGTTCGGGACGCAAGATGCGGTGGACTCCATTCCACGGGATCGCATCCATGAATGCCCAGCTGCGCCGATGGATGGTCGACGGCCCGAGGATCTGTAGCGCTGCCTTGTGGATCGGACACGGGTAACCCTTGTTCCCCGCGAAGTTGAAGGCGGGGAAGTGTGCGTCCTCGTTGCGCATTATGCGATCCCTGGTGACCTTGGCAACGATGGAGGCCGCCGCGATGGTGAGCGAAGTGGCGTCTCCCTTTATCAAGGTGCGCGTGCGCCCGTTGCCGACGAAATCCCAGTTGCCGTCCACCAGAACTCGATCTGCACTGACCCCCAGTCCACTGAGAGCTCGGCGGGCTGCGAGGCGTTGCGCCTCCGACATGCCGAGCCTGTCGCACTCCTCGTGGGTAGCGTGTCCGATCGACCAGCGGTCGACCCATTCGACTATCCGGTCGAACATCGCTTCGCGTTCGTCCTCGGTGAGCATCTTCGAGTCACGGACCTTGTAGACCCTTCGATCCGGCGGAAGCACAACAGCACCGATGGTCAAGGGGCCTGCCCATGATCCCCTACCCACTTCGTCCATTCCGACGACGATTCGATCGCCTTGCGCCCAGAACCTTCGCTCTACATCGAGAGACGGCGAACTGGAACGAATACTGGGTCTGAGGCGAGGCACGGTGTCGGTCACCTGCCAAGGTTACAGCGAGCCCGATCGCATGCCGCGAGATCCCGGTCAGTGCAGGGGACTGATATTGGTCGACAGCGACTCCTCGCCGCGATCGACCAGCGGGGCGGGGGTCTTCTAGACGCTCGGGCCTGCAACGGCGGATCTCAGCCAGCCGACGATGTCGGCCACGACCTCCGGGCCCTCCGGTTCGTTCAGTGGTTCATGGCGAAGCTTCGGATAGAGGCGGCGCTCTACGCCGGGCAGATCGGCCAGAGGTGCCGAGATCGACGGCGGTACTACATCGTCCGCGCCCCCATGGATGACCAGCGTTGGAACCGATAGATTCCCGAGCCGGCGTCGAACCCTGTTCCCGGCTTCGAACAGCTCGGCGCCGAGGCGCGCAGTTGTCTTGGTGGAAACGAGAGGGTCCGCGAAATACGCCTCGCCGACCGCCGGATCCCGGGATAGTTGCTCCCCGGCGATCGCCGTCGGAATGCCGAGTTTCGGGACGAACCGTCCCAACACGGGTGCCAGGGCGCGCTGCCAGGCCTTTCCGCCCCCAAGTCCGGGAGCGCTGGCCACGGCGAAATCAGGTGCAGGCCGGTCCGAGGTCAGATAGTCGAGAACTATGAGACCTCCGAGCGAATGGCCGAGCAGGACGACCGGTAGGCCCGCAACGCGAACCGCGGCCAGTTCCTCCTCGACTTCGTCGAGATAGTCGGAGAATTGATCGACGTGGCATCGGTCGCCTGCGGACGATCCGTGGCCGCAGAGATCGAAGCTGTACACGGTCAGGCCCGCCTCGGCCAGCAAGCCGCCGGTGCGCTCGTAGCGGCCGCTGTGCTCGGCGAGGCCGTGGACGATCAAGACGGTTGCCCAGGGCTCTGTGGCTTGCCAGGTGCGACGAAGCCGCTGGTGCGAAGCGATCTGTACTGTTTCGACCTTCGATGGTTCAGTCATCGTCATCCCTCCATGACACGCGTAGGTGTCGGGCAGCAGATGCCTCATCCGGCCGCCCGACGGGTGTCCGCACCGGAGCGGCATGCAGAGCGTCGGGGTCCGAGCCCGCCGTTGCGGCGATCGCCAGCAGTGCTTCGGCCAGAGCATCCATCGTTTGCAGGCTTTGGGTCTCCGTCGGTTCGATCATCAGGGCTTCGTCGACGATCAGCGGGAAGTAGACGGTCGGAGCATGGAATCCTTCGTCCATGAGAGCCTTGACGATGTCCATTGCGCGGATTCCGGTTTCTCTCTTGAGGGTCTTCGCAGAGGCAACGAACTCGTGCATGCACGGCGCTTCGTATGGAAAATCATACGGCCCGCGAATGAGCTCCTCGAGATAGCGAGCATTGAGTACGGCCATTTCCGAAACGCGCCGCAACCCGTCCCCGCCGAGCGCCTTCATATAGGTGAGCGCCCGAAGAACCACCCCGAAGTTGCCGTGCTTGCCGTGCACACGGCCGATGCTCTTCTCCGGCATCACCCAGCGGAAGGCACCGTTCGGGCCGACTTCCGGAAGGGGGCCTGGGAGGAAGGGAACCAAGTTGTCGTGTACTGCAACCGGACCGGCGCCCGGGCCGCCTCCACCGTGCGGCGTAGCGAATGTCTTGTGGAGGTTCGAGTGCACGATGTCGAACCCCATCAGTCCGGGTTTGGCAATGCCCATGATTGCGTTCAAGTTGGCACCGTCGTAGTAGACGAGGCCTCCTGCCTCATGGACGGCATCGGCCACCTCGATGATGTCGGCCTCGAAAAGGCCCAGAGTGTTCGGATTGGTGATCATCAACCCTGCGACCTGATCGTCGAGGAGCCCGCGCAGCGCGTCGACGTCCACCATCCCCCGGTTGTTGGAAGGTACCTCGATCGTCTCATACCCGCCGAGGGTCACCGAGGCGGGATTGGTCCCGTGGGCGGCGTCGGGTATCAGGATCTTTGTCCTGTGCTGCCCTTTGTCTTCGTGATACGCCCGCATGATGAGAAGACCGGTCAACTCCCCCGATGCTCCGGCCGGAGGTTGAAAGGTTGCACGCTCCATGCCGGTTACCTCGCACAGGAAGCGTTCCGCTTCCACGAGCACCGCCAGCGCTCCTTGTGATGAGCTCTCAGGTGTCGCCGGATGGAGATCGCGGAATCCCGGGTACTCGGCGGCCCAATCACAGATCTTGGGGTTGTACTTCATCGTGCAGGATCCGAGAGGATAAGCACCGAGGTCGACCGAGAAGTTGCGATGCGACAGGCGCGTGTAGTGCATTACGAGATCATGCTCACTCACTTCGGGCAGCGGCAAGGTGCCCTCGGCCTGCTCGGGCAATGCCAGGTCGACCTCGGGTACGTCGAGCGGCGGAAGCGACCACGAACGGCGTCCCGCTACAGACATCTCCATCAACGTTGGTTCTTCCGATCCGCCGACGAGCGGCGACGAGGCTGCCGAACCACCTGGTCTAGACACTGTCGATCACCTCCTCGAGCGCCTCCACATAGGCGTCTATCTCATCCTTGGAACGCTTCTCGGTAAGGGCAATGAGCATTGCGTTCCCGAGATCCGGATAGTCGGCCGTCAGGTCTATACCTGCCAGGAACCCGCGGGCGGCCATCGCTTCGATGACCAGCGACGGTGCGACCGGAAGCGTGATCGCGAACTCGCGTACGTACGCGGCGGGGATCGCCATTCGCACTCCCGCGATCGATGAGAGCCGCGCTGCCATGTAGCGGGCTTTCTGGGCCGATAACCTGCCGACCTCAACGAGGCCGTCCGGACCGAGCCAGGCAAGTTGAATTGCGACTCCGACCGCGTTGAGTGATTGGTTCGTGCAGATGTTCGACGAAGCCTTCTCTCTTCGAATGTCCTGCTCTCTTGCCCTCAAGGTGAGAACGTACGCCAGCCTGCCTCGATCGTCGGTCGTCGTACCGACAAGTCGTCCCGGGAGGCGACGCGTGAGCTTCTCTGAGACCGCAAACAATCCGACGCCTGGCCCGCCGAATGTGAGAGGCCCGCCGAGCGGCTGCCCGTCGGCGATCGCAATGTCCGCACCGGCATCGCCGGGTCTACGCAGCACGCCGAGTGTCATCGGATCTACTGCAACGATGGCAAGGGCACCCTGGGTCTGGGCCAACCCGACGGCCGCCTCATACGACTCGATGACACCCAGGTAGTTCGGCTGGGCGAACACCACGGCGGCCGGAGGGCCGGCAGCAGTCGTTTGCCAGTCGGTGACGCCGTCGACGACCGGATGTTCGATGAGGGTGATCCCCCTGGCATGGGCAAACGTGGCGATCGTCTGTCGCGTCTGGGGAGCCACCGCGCGGGACACCCAAACGGTGTCCCGTCTGGTCGCCGCGATAGCCACGTTCACGGCTTCGATGGCGGCGCCTGCCCCGTCGTATACCGAGGCATTGGAAACATCCATTCCGGTAATAGTGCAGACCATCGACTGGAACTCGAAGAGGGCCTGCAGAACTCCTTGGCTCACCTCGGGCTGGTACGGCGTGTAGGAGGTGACGAACTCCGTACGGAGATTCAGAGATCGGACTGTCGGAGGAAGGTAATGGTCGTAGTTGCCTCCGCCTGCGAAGCAGATCAGGTCGTCGTTCTGATCTGCCAACGCCTTGATCGAAGCCATGAGCTCGGGCTCGCTCATTCCATCTGGGAGGTTGAGCTCTCCGACAACTCTGACCGGCGCCGGGAGGTGGGCGAACAGGTCGTCGACGTGTTGCAATCCGATCCGGTTGAGCATCGTCGCTATGTCGGCGTCTGTATGTGGTGTGAAATCCACTTCACTCCTTTCCTAGGAACGGCGGCTCAACCCGTCTGGCGGGATGCCATTTGCCCCGGATTTCGATTTCGAGCGGAACATGATCTGCGGGTGGGGGCGACAGGAAAGCCATGCCTATGCCGTAGCCCAGCGAAGGGCTGAAGTTCCCGCTCGCGACCGTCCCGGTCGATTTGCCGGCGCGAGCGCTGTAGCCGTGCCGGGGAATCTGCCTTCCCTCCATGGCGAAACCCACGAGAAGCTTCGGGAGCTCGTCCTTGATCACTGCGAGTGACTGGCGGCCGACGAAATCATGTTCCCAGTCGACTACCCATCCGAGATCTGCTTCGAGCGGACTCGTCTCCCGGTCCAGATCCTGACCCCACAGGGGGTAACCCATTTCGAGTCGCAGGGTGTCGCGCGCACCCAGCCCGCAGGCCTTGGCTCCGGCTGCGAGGAACTCTCGGAAGAGGGACTCACCCTGGTCCCGGTCGACCGCAATCTCACCGCCTGGTTCACCTGTGTATCCGGTGCCCGCCGCCCATGCCGGTTTACCCTCAAACGACCCGGTGACGACGCGGAAGCGCCCGGGTCGAACGCCGATGACGGATTCGATCAGATCCAGAGCGTTCGGACCCTGGACCGCCAGAAGTGCGGTCGACTCCTGCAGCGAGGTGATCGCGGCTCCGTGCGGTGCGGCAGCTGAAAAACGCCCGAGTATGGGGGCTTGATTGGCTCCATTGGGAATGACCCAGTAGTGCTCGTCATCCCATCGCCACACGATGATGTCATCTTCGACCCCTCCGCCTTCATTGAGCGCCATCGTGTACTGGGCGCGCCCGGGCGGGACCTTCGAGATGTCGTTGCAGAGGAGTCTCTGAAGTAGCTCCGTCGAACCCGGGCCGCTGAGGTCGAATCGCCCCAGATGTGACACATCGAAAACCCCGACATTCGACCGGACTGCGGCGTGTTCCGCCAACACTCCTTCATACTGGACCGGCATATCCCAGCCTGAAAAGTCGACGAACCTTGCGCCCAGGGACTCGTGCACGGCATGAAGCGGCGACCGTGGCATAACACCTCCGTTGAATACCGGACCGAGACTAGACGCGGCTCCGCAAGTCCACGACGTAGCGATCCTCTGGGTCAACCAGCTTCCGCGCCGGCCTCGTCAAGGCGGACAATCTCGGGCGGGCCCGGAATCCTGCTGGGTAGTGGAGATTCATCTAGCTGTCCCGGTTCCTCGAGGCCGTACTTGACGACCAGGTGGAGATAGTCCCGCTGGTACAGCACCTTGCATCGCACGTCGGGATGAAGTTCGAGCAAGCGTCGCACCTTTCGGTTCTTCTTCGTCACCAGCTTCTGACTCATCGTGGTGATCTCGATGAAGAGGTCCTCATCGGGTAGATAGAAATCGGGCGTGAAGAACTTGATCGGGTTGCCGGCGTCATCGAACTCGATGGCAAATGAACGAGGCTCGAATTCCCACGGCAACCCGTAGAAGTCGAGGAGCAACGCGAACTGCCGCTCACTGTTGTGAGCGAACAGAACGGAGTCTGCCGTCCGCGGCTCGGTGCCTTCCGGCGTTAGATCACTCAGGTGATGCCTGCCTCGGTGGCGTCCAGGTCGGCGGAGTACGCATCGACGTCCGGATACAGCTCATGGAGTTCTCCCTCGAGTTCCGCCTGCACCGGTCCGACTGCGATCCCGAAGACTCCCTGTCCCTTGCGGAACACGTCGACGACCTCCGCCGAACTGTGCGCAGCGAAGATGGTCTGGCCGTCCGAGAGCAGAGTCACGTCGCGCAGCGGCTGTTCGCTGCGGAGTTGGTCTCGGAGGATCTCCATCGCCTGACGAATCTTCTTGAGGCTCATGCCGGCATCCAGCAACCGTTTGATGACCTTCAGCTGTATCACATCGGTGAACGAGTAGAGGCGCTGCGAACCCGATCCCTGCGCGTTCTGTATGGAGGGTGTGATGAGGTTGGTGCGCGCCCAGTAGTCGAGCTGGCGATAGGTGATGCCAACCAGATTACAGACGTTTGGAGCTCGAAAGCCGTTATCGGTCACGATGCGTTTCCCTTCCTGTTGCCCAAGGTTACACGCCCGTAACTACCCCAGGGTGACTCAAGTTACCCGTACCGGCGCGCGGCGTCAACGATCGTTGGCAGTCTGTCCGACCAGCATCGAGTTCAGAGTGTCGATGTGTTCCCTTGTGCCGATGGCCACCAGCACATCGCCCCCCTTGAACACACGATCGGGATCAGGGTTGAGCCGGAGACCCTCGTGGGCCTCTTCGATTGCGAGGATCGTGGCGCCGGAGAGTTCCATGATCTGTGAGAGTCGGAGCGTTGATCCCACCAGCGCACTTCCCTCGGGCAGGGAGAGTTGCTCGATACGGAGCTCAACCAGATCTCCCTCGACGACCAGGTCGACGAACCGGGCGAGGCTCGGGTCGAGCGCCAGAGCAGCGATTCTCCTGGCTCCAACGGTTTGCGGCGAGACGATCCGGTCGGCGCCGGCCAGTCGAAGCTTGCCTATCGATTCAGGTTCGGTTGCCCGTGATATGACCAGAAGGTCGGGCTGTATGGACTTGGCCGATAAGACAATGACCAGATTGTCCGAGTCGTCTCTCACACAGGCAATCAGCGAACGTGCCCGCATTATGCCGGCGCTCTCCAGAACGTCGTTGTGGGTGGCATCACCCTCCAGAACGAGGGCACCTGCCGATCTGGCAGCTTCTGCGAGGACCGGGTCCGCTTCGATCACGACGACGCTCTCGGTACGCCGGTGGATATGCTCCCAGGTGGCCGAACCCACCTTTCCGAAGCCACAGACGATGTAGTGGTTGGAGAGGTTATCGATAAGTCGACTCATACGTACCGTCCGGCGGCCGCCGAGGTTCTCGAGGGCCATTTCCAGGGCCGCTCCGAAAGTGTAGACGGCCGTACCGACGCCGATGATCATGAGGGCGATCGTGGTTATCCGGCCGGCATGTGACAGGTCGAATACCTCTGCATATCCGACCGTGGTGATCGTGACGATCACCATGTAGAAGGCATCGAACCAGGAGACGTTCTCGATGACCACGTAGCCGACCGTTCCGGCGAAGATGATCAAAGCGAGGAAGATCGCGCCTGTGCGGACGCGGGACAAAGCGCTCACGAGGAGGTGGGTGGTGCTCCGAAATCCGTTGGGGACACGTCCTCGAGGAATTCCCGAAAACGTTCGATTTCGTCCTCCTCGGATTCCTCCTCGATTTCGATGCCGGCATCCTCGAGCACTTGCGCATTTGCATACAGCGGTGCCTCGGTGCGGGCCGCCAGCGCGATCGCGTCGGAGGGCCGTGCGGAAACATGGACCTCGTTGTCGTCTTGCCTGAACACCAGGTCTGCGAAGAATATGTTGTCCCGGAGTTCGGTGACGACTACTCGCTCGACTTTGTTTCCAAGTGCCAGGATGCTGTCCCGGAAGAGGTCATGCGTCAGAGGACGCTGGTGATCTACCCCCTCCAGTGCGTAGGCGATGGCTGTGGCTTCTATCGCCCCGATCCAGATGGGGAGGTATCGGTTGCCGCCGGTCTCGCGCAGCAGCACGATCGGCTGGTTGGACGGCAATTCGATCCGCACACCGACAAGATCCATTGGCACACCGTGGCTCATGAGATCAGCCTATCACCGGGTTTGACCAAAGCCAGGCGCCGCAATACGCCGGGATCCTCCGAAAACGCCTGTAGGTCGAGCACGGTCCAGATCGAAGGAAGGTTGCGGAATTGACCTTCCCAATCCATGCCGTACCCGAGAAGGAACTCGTCACCGACCTCGAAGCCGCGGTACTCGAGCGGGGTCTCGACGAGTCTCCTGGAAGACTTGTCTATGAGCGTCGCGGTCGTCACGCTGGCGACGTCGCGCGTTTCGATCATCCGGCGTAGTACGTTGAGTGTCAGGCCTGTATCGACGATGTCCTCGACGATGATCACGTCTCGCCCTTCGAGAGACGTCAGGGTATCCATGGCTATGCGAACCCGTCCTCCCTCGCCGAAACGGCTCAGAGCGAGAAAATCAACGTCGATCTGGATGTCGACTGCGCGCACCAGATCCGCCAGGAACGGCAACGCGCCGTGCAACACGGCGACGAGGATCGGCGATCGCCCTGCGTAGTCGGCGCTGATCTGACCGCCCAGTTCCCCGATTCGCGAGTTGATCGTCGGTCGGGTTATGACCTCCAGAACCGGATCAGTCATTTCCCCACAGCCAATCCCAATATGCACTCGCCCACGAGAGAGCGTCGGCCAACCCGGGCAGCGGAGAGGGTTCGGCGAGTTCGAGACCTATCCGGCCGATCTCCTCCTCCCCCGCTTCCACGACGACCTCCGGGCCGCCGGTTGCGGAGTATTCGATTGCGATGTCGATCTCCTCGACTTGCTCTGTAGCGGCGAAGATGTCTAGATCATCCTGCGCCAGGGCGTCGGTGGTACCTGCCGGGCCCCGCTGAGCGGCCATGACCTGGCCCTCGGCGACCACGTTGAGGAGACCGAAGGCCGAGAACCCGTACCGGAGCAGGGCTGCCGCGTCCGCGAAATGGTTCGTCGATCCCATGACCACGGCATAGAGTCTCCGGCCGTCTCTCTCTGCGGCGGCAACCATCGTCAGACCCGCGTCATCTGTATACCCCGTCTTCACGCCGATAGCGCCGTCGAATGTGCTCAGGAGTGCATTCGTCGTTGAGGCCACTCGCTCTTCGCCGCTCGGCGAGTCCGGGAAAGTTGAAGATCTGGTGCGCACGATCTCCGCGAAGGTCGGATTGTCCATTCCGATCAGAGCCGTGGTCAGCAAGTCGCGCGCCGAGGAGAAATGTCCTTCTGCATCCAGGCCGTGCGGGTTCATGAAGTGGCTGTTCTCGAGTCCCATGTCGACGGCCATCTCGTTCATCATCCTCACGAAACCCGCTTCGGATCCGCCCACCTGCTCGGCGATGGCGATGGCGGCGTCGTTGGCCGAACGCATGAGGAGAGCCCTGAGCAGGTCCTCCATTCGCCACGACTCGCCCGGAACCAGATCGATTTCGGACTCTCCGATGGAAGCGGCGGTTTCGCTGATGAGGACCGGGTCGTCCGGTCGACTGTTCCGCAACGCAACCAGTGCGGTCATCATCTTGGTGGTCGAGGCCATTGCGCGCGCCTGATCGGGGTTCAACGAACCGAGTTCCCGTTCGAACGTGTCGTCCCACAGCAACCACGCCTCTGCCGTGATCTCGGGCGGGGAGAGAGTCGCCAGTCCTTCCAGGGGTCGGGTCGGAACGGGAACCGGGCCGGCTGCAACGCGCCCGGCCGGCGCCAACACCACCGCGAAGGCAGCGACGAGGACCAAGACGCGTCGTTTCACTGCGGAGAGGTTTCCCGTAACTCGTCGGACAGAAACAACTGGTAGAGGTGTTCGAAGGAGTCGACCCCTACCGAAAGCGTCTCGTTGGCCCGCCGCACCGCGTCCGGCGACCGGTGGCGTCGCAGAGGCTCGGTGAGATTGGCGAGCAGGTCCGCTGCCCGCTCGGCGGCCAGAAGAACAGTCCGAATATGCCTGGCTTCCAGGCCCAGGTCGATGAGCCGCCCGGCTTCAACACCTATAGCCACATGATCGTCGTGATACGGTCCTTTCCGGGGAAGAAGGCCGTGCTCCACGAGAGCCTGGAACTGGTTGGCGTTGAGCCCCGACTGTGCCATTACCCGCTCGGCGTCGTGCTCTCCCTCAGGTTCGGCCAGCGTCCGCGTCCGGCGCGGTGCTCCTTCGGCCAGGCCTGATGTTGTTTCCTCGCCCCTGTCCCACATCGTGAGTTTCGACTTGATCACCTTGAGCGGCAGGAACTGGTCGCGCTGAAGCCGCAGGATATAGCGGAGCCGTTTGAGGTCGTTTTCGTGGAACTGCCGGTAGCCGGATCTACTCCGACCAGGATGAATCAGCCCCTGGTCTTCCAGGAAACGGACTTTCGACACCGAAACGTCCGGGAACTCCGCTTTGAGGAGATTGATCACTTCGCCGATCGTGAGAGCCGGAGAATCAGGCATCGCCGGTCGCCACGAGGAGGTGGAACTTGCCGATGATCACCTCATCGCCTGCCTTCAACCAGGCTTCGTCGACCCGCACTTCGTTTGCGTAGGTGCCGTTCGTAGAGCCGGAGTCCTCGATCCGCAGGCCGCGGGCGTCCACCATGAATCGGCAATGTTGTCGTGACACCGTGATGTCGTTGAGGAAGATATCGCTGGTCGGATCCCGTCCGACGGTGGTGACGCCCGGTTGCAGTACGAACGTCAGGCCGGCGCGCGGGCCGCGTTCGATGACTAGGCCGTAGCCGTGTACGCCGGGCAGATGCGCGGCGGTTTCCGCGCTCATTGCCGGATGGGCGTCCGCAGAAACGGGAACGAAGACAACCGTTGGTTCGTGGTCGATGATCGTGCCGCAGACGGTGCACTCGGCGGCGTCGTCGGCGAGGTTCTCCTGGCATGACGGACATTCCATGCCGGCAATGGTAGCGGGGCGGCTGCGCCCAGTTCTTGGATCCGGGTCAGTCCGCGATCAGTGCCGCGTATGCCGGTGCGTCGAGCATTCCCTCCAGCCCTGCGGCGTCCGCCGGTTGAAGCTCGACAAACCATCCGTCTCCGTAGGGATCGGAGTTGATCAGCTCCGGATGATCGGCAAGGGCCGCGTTCACGGCTGTGATGACGCCGGCCAGCGGTGCGTAGACGTCCGCGACGGATTTCGTCGACTCAACCTCGGCGATGGTGGCTCCCGCAGCGAACTCGGCGCCGACCTGGGGCAGTTCAACATAGACGATGTCGCCCAGCGCTTCCTGTGCATAGGCGGTGATGCCGAGACGGACGATGCCATCGACGGTCGTTGCGGCCCATTCATGTTCTTCCGTGTATCTTCGATCCTCGGGAACGTTCATCGGATCGCTTCCTCCTATGTCATTTCGAAGATGTGAGCTTAGCCCGGCTCGGCTTGCGTCAGGGCTTCCTTGACGTCCAGTGCATACCGGGCACCAACCAGGTAGTACAGGGCCAATCCGGTGATGCCGGTTATCCAGGCAACCGGGCCGAACAGGCCGGGTAGAAAGTCGCCGGCGGTCACATAGAAGGCCGGAATGGCCCCGTACAGAAGGAATGTCGCCAGCTTGCCGAGATATCTGACCTCGAGCTTCCCGTTCATGCGCGCGGCGAGCAACAAGGCGCCGGCGCCGACCAGCGCCTCGCGGACGATGATGGCTCCGGCGAACCAGGGATTCAACACTTCCGTTGCCCATCCGGCGATTACCGCAGTGGCCACGGCGAGTCGATCCGCCAGCGGGTCGAGGAACTTTCCGATCTCGCTGATCTGGTTCAACCGACGAGCGAGATACCCGTCGACCCAGTCTGTTCCTCCGATTGCCAGCAGGAGCCAACCGGCCGCCGCAGGGTTGTCGCGGCCTATGAGCAGCCAGAGGAAGACAGGGATCATCAACAGTCTGATGACGGACACCAGATTAGGAACCGTCAGTACTCCCGTACCCGAACCGCCCGTCTGGTCGTTCAGTTTGGCTCCTACAGGTTGTAGCAGGCGACGAGATGGCCGTCGCCGAGATCCGTGAACTCAGGATGGTCGCTCGTCCGGCAGTGGTCGGTCGCCCGCGGGCACCGTTCGATGAACCGGCACACCGGTGGCGGGTTGAGCGCCTTTGTTATTCCACCTTTGATGTCGATCCGCTCGCGCTTGTAGGAGGGGTCGGGTACCGGCACCGCCGACAGCAGCGCCCGTGTGTAGGGATGCTGCGGATTGGTAAGCAGTTCCTCGGTGGGAGCGATCTCAACGATCTTTCCCAGGTACATCACTGCGATGCGGTCGCACATGTAGCGGGCAACCGCGAGATCGTGAGTGATATAGAGATAGGACACCTTGAACTCTTCGGCCAACTTCAGCATCAAGTCCATGATCGAGATCCGGATGCTGACGTCGAGCATCGAAGTCGGCTCATCTGCAACCACAAAGGTCGGGTCGATGACGAGGGCTCGCGCGATAGCGACCCGCTGACGCTGTCCACCCGACAGTTCGTGTGGATACCGGAACAAGAACTGCTCCGGAGGCGTCAATCCCACCCTGTGGAGGAGCTCGGCGACGCGCTCCTCCCGCTGCTGCACGCTCCCGATCCGTTGTACGGTGAGCGATTCGGCCACCGTGTCGTAGACGGTTCGACGGGGGTTGAGCGATTCGAAAGGGTCCTGGAATATCATCTGGACCCGGCGGCGGAACCGGCGCATGTGGGAGCGCTGGATGCTTGCGATATCGATCAGTTCGCCCTCGTCCGACAGGAGGATCTGACCGGACGTTGCGTCCGTTAGCTTGGTGAGCATCCTCCCTGTGGTGCTCTTTCCGCAGCCCGACTCGCCCACGAGTCCGAGCGACTCGCCCGGAGCAATCTCGAAGTCGATGCCGTCCACGGCGTGGACGAAGTCATGAGCCTCTCTGAAGAGGCTCTTCGACACGGGAAACAGCTTGCGAAGTTTCTCGACCTTGATCAGAGGCCGGGTGTCCGGGCCTGTTTCAGCCATCGTCTCACTCACTTCTGCAGCCCTCCGATCTCAGGCACTTCCTGCCAGTTCCAGCATGCGACGCTGTGGCCCTGGCCCACCTCGACCAAACTCGGCTCTTCGGACGAGCACTTGTCGACTGCGAAGGGACAGCGAGGATGGAAGCGGCACCCTGTCGGAGGGTTGAGCAGGTTGGGAGGTTCGCCTTCCAGAGGGGCAAGCTTGCGTCTCGGTCCGGTAATCGACGGAGTGGAACTGAGCAGCAGATACGAGTACGGATGGCGAGGACGATGGAATACCTCGAGAGTCGTGCCGAGCTCCACGAGCTTTCCTGCATACATCACACCCATGCGCTCGGTCACCTCGGCAATGACGGCGATGTCATGCGAGATGTAGATGATGCTCATACCGAGTTCCTGTTGGATCTTCTTGAGCTCGCGGAGGATCTGATCTTGAACGATCACGTCGAGTGCGGTCGTCGGCTCATCCGCGATGATGACCTTGGGATTGCATGACAGCGCCATCGCGATGACCGCCCTCTGGCGCATCCCTCCGGAGAATTCATGCGGATAGCGCTCCATCGTGATCGGATTGAGGCCGACCAGTTCGAAGAGTGCGGCGATCCGATCGGTCTCCTCCTGGTAGGTCAGCGTCTCAGGCCAGTGGAGGCGCAATGCTTCACGAATCTGATCACCAATCCTGTAGACCGGATTCCACGAGTTCATCGCACCCTGGAACACCATGGAGATGTCTCGCCAGCGCCGCCGCCGCATCTGCTCCTCGTCGAGATCGATGAGGCTCTCGCCGTCCAGCTTGATGTCGCCGCTCTTGATCACGGCGTTGTCCGGAAGCAGCCTCAGCAGTGTGAGCGCCACCGAAGTCTTGCCGCATCCCGACTCACCAACCAGGCCGATTGCTTCACCGTTGTTGAGAGTGAAGGTCACATCCTCGACTGCGGAGACTTTGCCTTCTTTGGTGCCGTAATGCATTACGAGATTCTGGACTTCGAGGAGCGGGGTACCGACCCGGCCGCCTCTTGATTCAATGTGGAGAGTCTGTGCCATGACGTCCTTTAGCGCTTGCGGAGGCGGGGGTTGACAACTTCGTCCATTGCCCGTCCGACCAGGAAGAACCCTGCCGAGAACAATGTGATGGACAGTCCTGCGGGAAGCATCAACCACCACACATCGAGTCCCTCGAGGGTGTAACCCTGTGTGTGGGCAATGTTGATCATGATTCCCCACGACTGCTGAATGTTGAGCAAACCCAGAAACGAGAGGGCGGCTTCGGTGAAGATCGCTCCGGTCACCGCGAACATCATGTACAGGAAACTCAGCGGCAGGACGTTGGGGATGATGTGACGGGTGATGATCCGCCAGTGTCCTCCGCCTGCTATGCGAGCGGCGTCGATGAACGGCTTGACCTTGACGCTCAGTGCTTGTGACTTGAGGATGATCGCCGTGCCGCCGAGTCCCCCCAGCACCCCAATGAGAATCCCGAGCATGGTCAACTCGACGTTCCAGAAACCGCTGACGACTATCAGAAGAGGAAGCAGCGGGATCAGGATCACCAGGTCGGCGAGACGCATCAGTACCGTGTCGATCACGCCTCCGAAATAGGCGGCGATGGTGCCGACCAGAGTTGCGAGGGCAACCGAGGAGATGGCGGCGATGGCGCCCAGAAGGAAGGCGGCCCGAGCTCCGAACAGCAACTGCGAGAACACGTCACCACCGAACGGATCGGTTCCGAGAATGTGCGGGTGGTCGACACCCGACAACACCGGAGGCGCAGGGTTGGCGAGCGGAGCTTCGATCGTGTCGCCGATCTCCGGTATCGAAACACCTGTTCCGAGAAACATCGCCTCGATCTGGCTGATCTCGCTTATCGGATCGGTGACCTCCTCAACGATCGTCTTGGTGACGATGACGGAGTCGGCGCCGGCACGGATGTCGTAGACGTTCTTGCCGCCTTCGAGATGGTCCTGCCAGACCGTTGCCATGAGTACCGGATGAGCCAGGGCCATGATGCCGAACAGCGCGATGATGAGAAGCCCGACTATGCCCATCTTGTTCTCGCTGAACAGCGCCCAGTTCTTCCTGAACGATCTCCAGGCGAGGCGGAAGCGAATCCGCCACAGCGGCTCCTCCAGCACGGCGCTGGGGTCGAAACCGTCGAGTCTCTCGGTCGGGGGTCTGAGAATATCTGCCATGAAGTCCTCCTACCCTTGCACCCGGATGCGGGGATCCAGAAACGCATACGTTATATCGGCGACCAGGTGTGCGAGAAGCGACAGGATCCCAATCAGGGCTAGTGCGCCCATCGCGACGGGGATATCCTCGGCGGTAATCGCGCCGAGCAATGCCCGCCCGAGGCCGGGCCAGGAGAATATCTGTTCGGTGATGACCCCTCCTGCGATGACCACCGCCAGTTGCAGCACGAGTGAAGTGGTGACCGGCAACATGGCGTTGCGCGCCGCATGGCGGTCGCGAATCGTTCGCTCAGGAACACCCTTGGCGCGAGCAGTGAGAATGTAGTCCTCACGCAGCGTCTCGAGCATCGAACTCCGTGTGAGCAGGGTCGTGCCGGCGAAGTTCACCAAGGTCAGCGTCAGAACAGGCACGAAGGTGTGCCAGATGATGTCGAGCGCGTATGGCCGGCGGGCGTTCAAGGCCCAGAACAAGGCTGCAACTCCGACAAGCGACCACAGCGCAATCCGGTGATAGTTGCGGCGAGTCTGCGGGTCGTCGGAACTCCGATCGATCGCGTACCTGAGAACTCCGTAGACGAGGGTTACTGCGGCGATTGTGCCGAGCATCAGCATGAACACCTGATCGGCTTCGAATGGTGCGCCGATCCAGGTCTCTACGGAGATGAACTTTCCAATGGGGAACCACCCCAGCTGAGATGCGAAGAACCACAGCATCAAGATGGCGAACCACGGGTAGAAGACGGTCCAGAAGAATATAGAGGTGACCATTGCCGACTTCTCGATGATGGTTCCACGCCGCCAGGCGACCAGCTTGCCCGTATAGAAGCCGAGCCAAAAGGACATGACGGTGGCCGTGAGGAACAGGAAGACGGTTCTGGGCAGCGCCGAGAAGAGGATGTCGCTGACTTCCCGCGGGTAGCTGGACCAGCTGACTCCCATGTCCATCCCGAATGAGTAGTTCCAGAGATGGTTGCCGAGTTGCACGATCTTCGGCTGATCGAGGCCGAGCTGCCGGACCACGATCTCCTTGGCTTCCGGCGGAATGTTTGGGTTCCCGATGAACTGCTGGCTTATGTCACCGGGCTGGAGGTCCAGGAGCAGGAAGAGCAGGGCCAGAAACACATAAAACAGAACGAAAATCTGACCGAAGCGCTTGGCTATGTATTTCAGCATCGCGGTTTAGTCGCTCCTTTCCGGCTGCCCGCGAACAACAACCTGCCAAGCGCGAGATCCGGTGGATGGGTGGTGTTGGGAGGGGGCCGTACGGCCCCCTCCCAAGTTGGGTCGGAGAGCTACTTCTGAACGAGACTGGTGAAACCATTGCCGAACTGCAGACCGGAAAGGGTCTGAATGAACGGGAATGTCAGGTCGCTGCTGAAGAACTCCGTGATAGGTGTGTCGAAGAGGACGACGTATGGGAGCTGCTCGGCGAGGATCGCCTCTGCCTCCCACATACGATCGTAGGCATCCGACTCTGTTTCCGCCGCCAGGATGGCATCGGCGGCCGCATCGAACTCGGCGTTGACGAAGCCGGTCGAGTTGTTGCCGTCGTTGTCCTCGGCGAGGTAACGGCTGTGCCAGAACGACTCGTGGAACGTCGGCAGCGCCGGGTTCCCGAGGCTCCAGCCCAGGATGTACATGTCGAACGTGATCTCCTCACCGACGCCCGGCCAGATCTTCGCCACGATGGTGTTGAAGTCGGTCGGGTTGGCCTTGGCGGGGACACCAAGCTGCTCGAGCCAGCCCTCGATCCACAGCGAAGCCGTGGCACGAAGCGGGTCGTAGCTGGCCGGAGGCGCGAGGATCTCGAGTTCGGGAACCTTCACACCTGCAGGATCGGTGATACCGGAACCGGGGATGATTTCTCCCTGGTCGGGATCAAAGGTGGGCTCAACGTCCCACGTGAATCCTGCTCCCTTGAGGAGTTCCATAGCGGCATTGAGACGCTCTTCGGACGAAAGACCTTGGTACTTGGCCTTGATTCCGTCGGCGAACTCGGTGTTGAACCACTTCTGGTTTCCTTCAGGGACCATCACGTACATCGGGAAGGCCACACCCTGCAACACGTTTTGGGTGAGGAATTCCTTGTCGATCATGTAGGCAACGGCCTGGCGGAACTCGAGGTACGAACCGGGCGACTTCCGCAGGTTGAACGCCAGGTAGCGCATACCGTTGGTCGGGTTCACGGCAACCGAGAGGTTTCCGGCTTCGAGGCCCTGGCCACGCAGACCCGGCGAAACGCCGAGCGGGTTGATCCAGTAGTCGATCTCACCGTTGATCAGCGCCAGCATGGCAGCCGACTGATCGGTGTAGACCGAGTACGTGACCTGCGAGGCATACGGTCCGTCTGTGTACGACGTGACGATGTTTCCGCCGCCACTCCCGTAGTACTGCTCGCCGTCGACCTCGACTGTTCCGTCTTCGTAGACGGTCGTCTGCTGGCCGGCGAATGAGTAGTCGGGGTTCGCTGCGTTGACGACGAAGGCGCCCTCTTCCCAGCTGTCGAACATGACGCCACCGATGGACGGATCGCCGGAGCCGTCGGCGCCGTAGATCACCGCGGCGGGATCTTCGGTTCCGAGTGCTTCTGCGACAACATCGCCCCAGTAGGCCTTCGACATGATCGTGTTGACACCAACGTTGTGCGGCCAGGTACCGAGACCGGGCTTCACATCAAAGGTCAACTTGATGGTGTAGTCGTCCACTGCCTCGAGCGACAGAAGCCGCGGCGAGGAGTCTTCGCTGTAAGGGTACGAGGACAGCCACGTTCCACCCAGCTGTGCGTCACGAGCGGTCTCGTACGTGAACACCACGTCCGCCGCGGTGAACTCGTTGCCGTCAGACCACATGACACCCTGCTGCAGCGGCTGGGTGACCGACCAGTTGTCGCCATCCGCGACGGGCGCGACAGGCAGGCCTTCAGCAAGGCCGGGCACAACCGCCAGCGACGGCAGATCGATCCCGAACAGACCATTCTTGGGTGGCCCGAGTACGTAGGCGTTGTAGACGGTCGAGTCGCCGCCACCGTAATACGTCCAGTAGTTGGTCGTGGTGATGTCAGAAGTCATGCCCAGCCGGTACGTGAACGGCTCCCCGCTCGGAGGCGTGGTCTCAGGCGTTGTGTCATCTGGCGCAGTTGTATCGGCAGTTGTGTCATCCGTTGACCCAGTGTCGGCCGTAGTTGCCGTCGTATCTCCACTGGTGTCCTCGGTGGTGTCGCTTCCGCAGGCTGCCGCTATCAACGCAAATATTGCGAGGATGGCGATCAACCGCCAGAGGCGACTATTCGATGAGTTACTCACCGGTTTTCTCCTCCACTGTTGACTAAACGAAACGCGCCACCTTTTGTGGGTCGGCGCGAAACGCGTGTGAACTCTAAACGTTGTGAGAGTGGAATCGCAACCATCGATGGCAGAGAATGGAAGGGTCTCGCTCAGGTTGAGATGAGGCTGTTTCGTCGCCTGTGCTCGTCCCCGCTCGGACATGCCCCGGCATGGGTTGCGAGCTCGCTCGTCGGTGCCGTCTCGGACCATTTTCGACGACTCCGGCGGGCCGGCCTCCTGCATCGCGAGACGTTCGCAGCGGGATTGAATCGGCCGTCTTCGCGCGCCGCTGGGGAGGGCAGGCGACTCCGGCCGTTCTCGCTACAACCGTTCGATCATTCCCCTCAGGTAGCGAGCCTGTCCGGCATGCTGGATGTTGTCGCTGAGAACGCTGACCAGTCGCACGGCCACCGATACCGGTGGGTCGTAGGAGCGGTCGATGATGCGTCCGAGTTCCGATGCATCGATACCCGCAAGGTAATGAGTGGTGAACTCGGTCACGGCGCTGTGATAGGCGACAAGCGCGTCCGCCGACGTAGGAACCAGCGCGGCTACGTCGCTCGGATCGTCGCCGAATCCCGTCTCGGTCAATCCTCGGTTGATGCCGGTCCGGTCGGCCCAGGCAGAATCGGCCCACAACTGATTTGAACCTGCAATCTCCGCGATGTGATGGTCTTGAACGCGGCTCAGGTGCCACACCAGCCAGGCAATCGAGTTGGAACCCGGTTCGGGACGGTAAGTCAAACCAGCGGTGTCGAGACCGTCGGTCGCCAAGTGAACCAGTTCCGGGATACGTCCGTATGCTTCGATCAAGAGCTTGCCTGTGTCCATTCGTGTGCCTCCTGCGTCCGATCGATCAGTCCAGTCAACCACGGTACACAGAGACGCACGGGACCCAGGCACTCGGTTCGTTCAATGAAGTATCGCCGGTGAGATGCCGACGGAACTCAGCGGTGACGGATCTGGTGGTCGGAGAAGCCCCTGCAAATGCAGGGACTTCTCTGGTCGGGCTGGCGGGATTTGAACCCGCGACCTCTTGACCCCCAGTCAAGCGCGCTGCCAAGCTGCGCCACAGCCCGTAGATCAGGGATCTTAGCCTTCGTGATGACCGTCG